>JAWWOM010000307.1:0-13028 GCA_033851655.1 Frankiales bacterium | reverse complement strand
GGCCATCGCCTCGGGCCGCCGCGGCGTCAAGTTCCCGCGAAACGGCCCGAAACAGACTCAGGTGCGATCATCGGCGAAATCCCTCGGCACCGTGGCCGCGGTCGCCGTGCTGGTATGTGCGGTCTGGCTGCTGTGGCCGAGCAGTCTGGGTGGACGTGCAACCTACGTAGTCACGCACGGCGTCAGCATGGAGCCCGGTTTCCACACCGATGACCTGGCGATTCTGCACCCGTCGGCAACGTACCGGGTCCGCGACGTCGCGGCCTACCACAGCGACACCCTGCATACCGTCGTGCTGCACCGGATCCATGCGGTGAACCCCGACGGCGGGCTGGTGTTCAAAGGTGACAACAACGCCTGGCTCGACCCGGACCACCCGGTCAAGTCCCAGGTCCTCGGCCGGCTGTGGCTGCGGATCCCGGAGGGCGGCCGTTATCTCTCGCTCGCCCACTCCCCGTGGGTGCTCGGCACTTTGGGAGCGCTCGTGATCGGCACCGGATCGAGGAAGGCGCACCGCCGCAGGACCCGTCGCGCCCGGCGAGCCCGGACCCGACCGGTCATCCCACCTGGCCGGCTGCCGGCCGCGCGCACCGCAGCGGCGGTGCTCGCCGTCACGGCCGTCGCGACGAGCCTGGCAGTCGGCTACCTGTGGTCGTTGCCGTCGACGACGTCCGTGAAGCGCACGGTGAGCATCGCCCACGTGCCCACGGTCAGCTACGGCGCAGTGGCGCCGACCGGCGTCACCTATCCCGACGGGCGCGTACACGACGGTCAGCCGGTCTACCTGCGGCTGGTCCACCAGCTGACCGTGAGCGTCGACGACCGGCTGACCTCGACCGCGGCCCTGGGGCCCGTGACCACCAAGGTCAGCGTCCGCGTCACCCTCGCCACCCCCGGCGGATGGACGACGACCCTGACGACTCTGCCGGCCACGACATTGGGCGCCCGGGCCGCGACGGTGACCATCGACCTCCCGGCTGCGCTGAACCTGCTCCAGGCCGTCGCCACCGAGACCGGTGTCAACCAGTCCGGCGGCACTGTGACCGTGGTCGCTCATCTCGATGCCGTCACCACCCTCGACGGGCGGACGGTCGACAGCCCCACCGACACCACCCGTACGTTCGGCCTCGACCCGGCAGCGCTGCGCCCCGTGGCTGCGAGCAGCTCTGGGATCGATGCTGCGCCGCCCGCGACCACGGTCACCACGCGGACGACGCGAGCGGCCACCGTCGACGTGCGAGGTCGCCAGGTCGCCCTTCGGCCGTTGCGCGCCGTGCTGAGCCTGCTGGCTGTTGCCGCGTGGCTGCTCGTGCTGGGGCTGGTCCCACTGCTGCGCAGCGGCGACGATGAAGTCGCCCGCGCTGTCCGGATGTTCGGGAAGCGACTCGTCCGGGTCTCAGCACTCGATCCCGGGCAACGCGTGGTGGCGGTCTCGAACGCGACCGCCCTGTTGCGGATCGCCGATCGCTACGAGCGCCTGGTCATGCATCTGCCCGGGGAAAGGACCACTGAGTTCGCCGTCCACGAAGACGGTGTCAGCTATGTGCTGACGATTCGCGACCCCGCCGAGGGCCGTCGGCATCTCTGGGCGGCATAGCCTCGGCTCAGGCGCCCGCAGCAGTGACGACGAGGTCGGTCGCGAAGCCGGCGACCATGCCCAGCAGGATGCCCCACATCATCAGCTCGCGGCGGCCGGACTTGGCGCAGACGCCCAGCATGGCGATGACCACGAAAAGGATCGAGCCGGCCGCCAGGGTGAGGAACAGCGTGGCCAGCGCATCGCTGACCCAGGCCTGGCCGACGACCGTGCCAAGGAACGTGGGACCGCCACCGATCAGGCCGAGCAGGATCAGGAACGGCCAGCTCGGCCGATCAGGCTCGTTGGCCAGCGGGCCGACGATGCCGAAGCCCTCGGTCGCATTGTGGAGTCCGAAGCCGATGATGAGCAGCACCGCCAGCGTGATCTGCTTGCTGGCGGCCGACTGGCCGATGGCCAGGCCCTCGGCGAAGTTGTGCAGACCGATGCCCACGGCGATCAGGAAGGCCAGCCGGCGCGGTTCGGAGTGCAGCCGCAGCCCCCGTACGGGAGCAGGTGTGAGCTCGCTCACCGAGGCAGCGCCGGGGCCGTGCGGTCGGGCGCGCCGGCGCATCCAGCTGTCGTAGTAGACGAGCGACATCAGCCCGACGACCAGGCCGGCGGCGAACAGTGCGGCAAAGCCGGCGAACGGGCCCCACGACGCGTGGCCGGCGTGCGCTGCGGTCAACCGGGGCTCGACGTTGTCCATCGCCAGGGTCAGCACGTCCCAGAGCAGGAACAGCAGCACGCCGGTGGCGGAGGCGGTGAGGAACACCCGAAGGCCGACCGGCAGGTTGCGCATCCGGCCGAGCGGCAGCCCCAGGAAGATCGTGAGGCCGGCGATGGCGCCGAGCAGGATGATCGAAGCCGTGCTCACCGGACGCTCCTCGTCGTTGGGGTGGCTCACACTGTATCAGTCTTGGTAAACCTAACCTAAGTGAAGTCGGCCGGCCGTCCCATGTGCCCGGATCTGTACCCCGGCGTAGCCCAAGTGCCGCACGTCCGTAACCAAGTGGAGATGCGCGGCAGGCAGGATCCGATGCGACGAAGTTGCCGAGCTTCGCCGGGTCCCGTACGGGGTTCGGCGTGGCAGGTCGGCGGCCTTGTGCGATCTGGCTCGTACAGACGCGTCGCGTGGCGGCGTTGACTGACCTTCACAGACGCTGGCACTATCACGATCGCCGGTATGCCAGTTTGCATGCAGGACGAACGTGTCTCGCAGTGCCACGTCCTGGCCTCTGGCCCGGGACGTGGCAACCACCCTTTGTATGGAGGCAACATGCAGCACAGCGCGGTACGCACGTTGGCCCTGCTCGGCCTGGCCGGATCGCTTGCCCTGACCGGATGCGGCAGCAGTAGCAAGTCCTCGGGCGCCGGTCTCGGCGCCACCACCAGCTCCGGCGCGAGCGGCGCCGCTTCCGGTGCGACCATCAAGATCGGCTTCGAGGGCCCGCTGACCGGCGACAACGCCCAGCTCGGCATCAACGAGGTCAACGCCGTACAGCTGGCCGTCGACCAGGCCAACGCCAACAACACGTACGGATTCAAGGTCGCGCTGGTCAAGCAGGACGACGTCGGCGACCCGGCCAAGGCCCCCGCCGCCGCGACGGCCCTGCAGCAGGATGCGGCCATCCTGGGCGTCATCGGGCCGAGCTTCTCCGGCGCGTCCAAGGCCGTCGCCCCGTCCTACGACACGGCAGGGCTGGTGCTGATCAGTCCGTCGGCGACCAACCCGACGCTGACCTCGCAGGGCTTCAAGTCCTTCCACCGGGTCGTCCCGCCGGACTCCCTCGAAGGCCAGGAGGCCGCCGACTGGCTGGCCAAGAAGGCCAAGAAGGTCTACGTCGTCGACGACGCCAGTGACTACGGCAAGGGCACGGCCGACGCCGTCCAGGCCGAGCTCAAGGCGAAGACGATCACGTTCGTGCGCGACAGCGTGCCGGCCGCGACCACCGACTACAGCGTCATCGCGCAGAAGGTGGCGGCCTCCGGTGCGGATGCATTGTTCTACGGCGGATACGACACCCAGGCCGGCCAGTTCGCCGCCGCACTGACCGCCGCGAACTTCAAGGGCATCACGATGACCGGCAACGGCGGCAAGTCCTCGAAGTTCACCGCGGCCGCCGGCGCCTCCGGTGACGGCTGGTACTTCTCCTGCGGATGCCTCGACGCGACCGTTGCGCCGGTCGCGAAGGACTTCAGCGCCGCGTACAAGGCTGCCTTCAAGACCGACCCGTCGACCTACTCCCCCGAGGCCTACGACGCGACGAATGCGTTGCTGACGGCCATCAAGGCCGCGGGTGCGTCGCCGACCCGCAAGGCCGTGTGGGATGCCGTCAACGCGCTTGACTACAAGGGCATCACCACGCAGATCAAGTTCCAAGCCAACGGTGAGGTCTCTGCGCAGGTCATCAACCTCTACAAGCAGGACAAGGGCGTCATCGGTCTGCTCGGCGACATCAAGAGCCAGAGCTGACCGCTGATCTGACGTAGTGCATGGGGCGCCCCGAGCTGGACCTGGGGCGCCCCACGCACATCCTGTCGAGACACCTCGGGGACACTGCGCCTGCCCAACGCCTTTGGAGGGTCGTCCGCTTGAGCTACATGCAGCAAGTTCCGGAGTACATCCTGCTGGGGCTGACCCGCGGATCGATGTACGCGCTGATCGCGTTGGGTTACACCCTGGTCTACGGTGTCCTGCAGCTGTTGAACTTCGCGCACAGCGAGGTCTTCATGTCCGGGACGTTCGGGAGCTACATCGTCGTCCACGCGGTTGTCGGCGACGGTAAGGGCACGCCCTCGTGGGAGGTGCCGATCGTCATCATCGTCGGACTGCTCTCCGGGGCGATCACCGGCGCCTGCGTCGCATGGACGTTGGAGCGCGTGGCCTACCGTCCGCTCCGAAAACGCGGTGCACCCAAGCTGGCCTTCCTGATCAGCGCGATCGGGGCCTCGTTCTTCTTGTCCCAGCTCGCCGGTAAGCTGTTCAACCGCTTCAACGGCAACCACTTCCCGGACTACTTCAACAAGGACAGGAACCTTTTCCACATCGGGTCCGCGCACATCCAGACGATCCAGGTCATCCTCATCGTCTCCGCCGTGGTGATGATGGTCTTCCTCGACCGGCTGGTCGCCGGGACCAAGCTCGGCCGCGGCATCCGCGCCGTCGCCGAGGACGCCCCCACCGCCGCTCTCATGGGCGTCGACATCGACCGGACCATCTCCCGTACCTTCGTCATCGGTGGTGCCCTCGCCGGCGCGGCGGGGTTCCTGTTCGCCACCGCGTTCTCGTTCTCGAACACGATCGGCTTCAACCAAGGCACGAAGGCCTTCGCAGCAGCGGTTCTCGGCGGCATCGGCAACATCCGGGGCGCCATGATGGGCGGCCTGCTCCTGGGGCTGGTCGAGGCCCTGGTCCCGCCGATCCCGGCGATCGGCATCGCTTGGACCGACGTCGTCGCCTTCGTCGTCCTCGTCGTCGTCCTGGTGTTCCGGCCGACCGGGTTGCTCGGCGAGCGGCTGGGGCGGGCAGCATGAACCGGGCCTTCTTCTCCTCCGAGCCGTTCAAGCGGGCCGTCGGCTGCTTCGGCGCCTCGATCGTGCTCGCGCTGATGATCGGGCAGCAGGAGGGCTCCCAGGAGGACTACGGCCTGGCCTTCCGCGAGTCGATCTTCAAGCCCCGGATCTTCGTGTTCCTCGGCATCGGCGTGCTGATGTACCTGCTGATCACCTACTGGGCGCGGGTCAAGCCCTACTTCACCTACCCGGGCGCCGTTGCGCTCTCGAGTGGCGTTGTGGCCGTCATCGCGTCGTACCAGCTGCTGAAGTGGGACGACGCCATCGACCCCGGCAAGCTGAGCACGATCGCGCCCCAGGTCACCGCCACGCCCAACATCTCCATCATCGCGAGGAGCTTCTTCGGCTGGCTGCACTGGACCGAGCTCGGCGTCATCGTGGTCCTCGGTGCAGCCTCGATCGTCCGCCGCAGCAACGCCCTGGCCTGGGTCACATCGGGGCTCGCGGTCATCGCGGGCGTCGTGGCGTTCCTCGCCCACCAACAGGTCATCTCGTTCACCCACGCGACGGACCATTCGCTGGGGGCCTTCGGTGCCCTGCTCGGCTACCTGGTGATCGCGGTCGCCAGCGCAGCCTCCGCCCTGGACACCGAGGGATCGTTGTTCCGCGAGTCCATCGACCGGGCGCTCGGCTGGCGTCCCGGCCTGCTGGTGATCGGCGTGGGCGCGATCGCAGGTCTGCTGGCGATGACGAGGACGACCTGGTTCTCGCCACAGCACTACGACACCAACTTCCACAACACCGGCACCCTCCTCGCCGCCACGTCCCACCCGGCGACCACGGGGCTGACAGCGGCCTACTTCTCCTGGCTCGGCTGGGCGTTGCTGGTCGTGACCGTGCTGCTGGCCGTCGGTGCCGCCTACTACCGTCAGTTCGCCGCCGCAGTCCTGGCCATCGTCGTGGGACTCGTCACCGTCTTGCTGACGCTCATCACGCTGTACGACTTCAGCAAGGTCGCCGCGAAGCACGGGACCGACGCCGCCACCGGCCCCTGGCAGAACCTCGGTGCCGGCGGATGGCTTGCCTGCATGGGGTTCTCGCTGATGGCGGCGGGCAGCTACGCCGCTGCCACCGCGTTGCGCGCGCCGCTCCCGGTCCGGACCCACGCCGCCGTGTCCTCGGACAAGGTCGGCCTCTCGCTGCGGACGGCGAGCCGCTCGTCCAGGAGCCTGTTGCTGGTCGGGCTCATCCTTGCCGTGTTCCTGCCACCGACCATGACGCTGTTCTGGCAGAAGGTGCTCGTCAGTGAGATCGGCGTGTACGTTCTGCTCGCCGTCGGTCTCAACGTGGTGGTCGGCTGGGCCGGACTGCTCGACCTCGGGTTCATCGCCTTCTACGCCCTGGGTTCCTACACCACGGCCTATCTGGTCGGCTCACTCCCGCACAAGCCACCGGACTGGCTGCACATGTCGCCGCTGCTGGCGATCCCGTTCGCCATCGCGGTCTGCTTGATTGCCGGCATCGCCCTGGGTGCACCGACGCTGCGCCTGCGCGGTGACTATCTCGCCATCGTGACACTGGGGTTCGGCGAGATCATCCGGATCACCGCGGTCAACAACCCGGCGAACATCACCAACTCCACCCGCGGGCCCTCCCCCGCCGTTGCGCACCCTTCGCTGCACATCGGTCCGTGGCACTGGCAGTGGAGTCAGAACAACCTGCAGTACTGGTACCTCCTGCTCGCGTTGATCATCATCGTCGTGATCCTGTTCTACCGGCTCGAGGGCTCGCGGCTCGGCAGGGCCTGGGCAGCAATTCGCGAGGACGAGATCGCCGCGCAGGCGAGCGGAGTGAACACGACCCGGGTCAAGCTGATGGCCTTCGCCATCGGCGCCTCGACCTCCGGCGTGGCCGGCGTGTTCTTCGCCAGCCAGATCGGCTACTTCAACCCGGACAACTTCGTCCTCAACAACTCGATCCTGGTCGTCGCCTACGTGGTCTTCGGCGGCATGGGTTCCTTGCCGGGAGCCATCGCCGGCGCCGCCGTGCTGACCTGGCTGCCGGAGTTCCTCAAGGACCAGGTGCCCCCGGCCGACCGGCAGATGTGGATCGGCGCGGTTGTCCTGCTGATGATGATCTTCCGGCCGGCGGGCCTGATCCCGGCCAAACGGCGCAAGGCCGAGCTGCACGGACTCGACGGGACCTTCAGTGCCGAGACTCGTGCAGTGCCCGCTGCGGAAGGGATGTAGGCGACCATGACCGCACAGACTGCACCCGCCGGCGCGCCCGAGGTCGTTTTCGACGTCAACCAGGTGACCTTGCGCTTCGGCGGCGTGACCAGCCTCAACGACGTCTCGCTGCAGATGTTCCGCGGAGAGATCCTCGCGGTCATCGGGCCGAACGGCGCGGGCAAGACCTCGCTGTTCAACTCCCTGACCGGCGTCTACACCCCCCAGGAAGGCTCGATCACGCTGGTCGGCCGGCCAGGGGCGGCACCGGTCAGCGTGCTCGGCAAGAAGACGCACGTCATCAACCACCTCGGCGTCGCCCGTACCTTCCAGAACATCCGGCTCTTCCCCGCGCTCACCGCGCTCGAGAACGTGCAGGTCGGCATCGAGACCCGGCAGAAGTCTGGGCCGGTCTCCGCAATGCTCGGGATGCCTTGGCAGCGCAGGGAACAACGCGAGAGCTTGGCCGGCGCCTATGCGCTCCTCGCCGACGTCGGTCTCTCTGACCGCGCCAACGAGCTGGCCGGCTCGCTCGCGTACGGCGAGCAACGCCGGCTCGAGATCGCCCGCGCACTCGGCACCGACCCCGGTGTCCTGCTCCTCGACGAGCCGGCAGCCGGCACCAACCCGGTCGAGAAGCGCGACCTCGCCCAGCTCATCCAGCGGGTCAACGTCGAGCGCGACGTCAGCGTGCTGCTGATCGAGCACGACATGAAGCTGGTGATGTCGATCGCACACCGGATCGTCGTCCTCAACTTCGGGCAGAAGATCGCCGAGGGCGCCCCGGCCGAGATCCAGCGGGACCCCGCGGTGATCGCCGCCTATCTCGGCACCTCGGCCGAGGATGCCGCGGAGCAGGCGGAGGCGGCGCCGGACATCCACCGCATCGAAGGCACGAGCGGCATTGACGGGGAGGCACCGGCATGACCACCCCGTTGATCGAGGTCGACGACATCGAGGTCCGCTACGGCGCGATCCGGGCCCTCAAGGGCATCTCCTTCCACGCAGACGCCGGTGAGATCGTCGCACTGCTCGGATCCAACGGGGCAGGCAAGACGACCACCCAGAAGACCGTGTCCGGGATGCTCCGCCCCGCCAGCGGCCAGATCCGGTTCGACGGCAGGCGGATCGACGGCATCCCAGCGCACCAGCTGGTCAGCCTCGGCATCTGCCATGTGCCCGAAGGCAGGCACGTCTTTCCGCGGATGACGGTCGAGGAGAACCTCGAGATCGGGGCCTTCCGGTTCAAGGACATCGACCGGGCAGACGTCAAACGCGTGCTCGAGCTGTTCCCGCGGCTCTCCGAGCGGTTCCACCAGCAGGCGGGGACGCTGTCGGGCGGCGAACAGCAGATGCTGGCGATCGGCCGCGCCCTGATGGGAAAGCCTCGGCTGCTGCTGCTCGACGAGCCGTCGATGGGCCTCGCGCCGATCATCGTCCGGCAGATCTTCGAGATCATCCGCGAGATCAACGCCAGTGGTGTGACCGTGTTGCTGGTGGAGCAGAATGCCGCCCAGGCACTGAGTCTGGCCGATCGCGGCTATGTCCTGCAGACCGGAGAGCTGGTGCTCGAGGGCACCGGCGCCGAGCTGCTCGCCGACCCGCGCATCCGTGCGGCCTATCTCGGTGAGGAGCTTGAGCAGTAAAGCCGTGCGCAGCGTCTCGAGACAAGGACATTCGATCGTGGGTGAGCGTTCGCGGGAGGTGTACGAGCAGCTCCGCGCCGAGATCGCGCACGGCGTGCTCCGGCCGAACGAGCGGCTGATCGAGGCCGACCTGGCCCAGCGGTTGTCCGTGAGCCGCACCCCGATCCGCGAGAGCATCCAGCGGCTGGCGGCCGACGGGCTGGTGTTCAACCGCAGGCGGGCATGGTTCGTCCGTGAGCACACGCACGACGAGATCAGGGCCTACTTCGAGGTGCGCCAGGCACTCGAGGGCTACGCCGCTGGCCTTGCGGCGCAACGAGCGACCGCGGCCGAACGTCGGCAGATCGTCGAGCTCAGCCGGGCCAGCCTCGGCGAGGACCTGCGACACGAGCGGTTCGTCGACATCAACTCCCGGTTCCACACCGCCGTTGCCGCAGCGGCGCAGAACCAGCCCCTCAACGCCCTGCTCGCGGCCAACCGCGACTTCTACTTCAACCGCCGGATCTCGGTCGCCTATGACGACGACGACGTCAAGGTGGCCTGCGACGAGCATGCCCAGCTGGCGGACGCGGTGGCCCGTGGTGCCGCTGAGCAGGCAGAGGAGATCAACCGCCGGCACATCGCCAGGTCGCTCGAGCTCGCCCTGCGCAAGTTGGCCTGAGCCGACACCCCCGCCCTGCCGCGCCCGGTAGCGTGGCCGTGTCCCCCACCGACGGGCGACAGGCGAACATGGGCGAACTCGGGAGGAACGGCTTGATGCGGCAGCGGTTGGTGGCAGGTCTGACGACGGCGATGCTGAGTCTGGCGTTGTTACCGGTGCTGTCCCAGGCGGCCGGTGCCGCTCCGCCCGTGACCGCCAAGCTCGCGATCGCCGTCCGGCCGACGCCGGTGCTCGGCCACGAGGTGGTCACGATCGTCGGCCACCTGAGTCCCGTACGGGCTGGGCGTGCCGTCAAGCTGCAGCGCGCCGCCGGGAAGTCGTGGGTGACCCTCGGCACGGCGCACACCAACGCCAAGAGCGACTACAGCATCCGGACCCGCGTCCCGCTGACCGGCAAGGAGGTGCTGCGCACGTTGCTGGTCGCCTCCGACGGCACCCAGGTGATCTCGGGCTCGCTCACCCTGACGCCCGTTCGACCCACGATCAGCGTCAACGGCGTGTCCTGGGTGCTGACCGGTGGCACGCTGCACACCAGCGGCACCTTTCTGCCCAGGCGCCCCGGGCGGGCGGTCCTGTTGCAGCGCAAGGCCGGCGGCCACTGGGTCACCCTGGCGACGGGTCGGCTCGATGTCCACAGCCGCTACGTGATGAACGCCCCGTTGGTCGTGCCGCCCGGGTCGGCCAGCCTCCGGGTCGTCGCAGCGGCGTTCAACGGAGCGCCGGCCGCGGCCTCGCCGGTCCACGTCCTGACCGTGGTCGGACCGGCCCCGGCGCTGCTGGGCCCGCTGGACGCGGTCTACGTCGGGCTCAAGTCCAGCAGCACCCAGGGGTCATACAGCCAAGCCGCAGGATCCCCCGCCCTGGTGTTCAGCAACAGCGGCCGGGTCACCAGCGCCGTGCCGGCCGACGGCCCGGACGCGGGAGCTGCCCCGCTGCCGGCCTCCGTTCGCACCGGCGTCTACTTCGCCCATGACGGCCTGGTGGACATCGCCTGGGAGACCGACGGGACCACGGTCACCCTGCGCCCGAACACCACCGGTCAGCTCACCTGGAACGGACTGACGTACGGCATCGTCGATCCGCTCCAGGGCGCGCACCTGTCGGGTACGTACAAACGGCTCTCCGGCGGCAGCGGTGCCACGATCACCTTCAAGGGCAACGGCCGGTTCGCCGACGACGGCGTGACCGCTGACACCAACCTGGTCGGCACCGACAACCCGTCCGGCACCGGCAGCTACAGCGTCCGGGCCAACACGGTCTACCTCGTGTACGACTCAGGGCCCTTCGAGTCGATGGCGGTCTACGCCCTGCCGCAGTACCTCGGCGGCAAGGAGCAGATCGTCCTTGGCGGTGCGACGTTCCGTCGGCTGCCGGCGGTCAGCTGAAGTTGCGCTGGAAGTACGTCACCTTGGTGGCGTAGCCCAGCACCACGATCAGCGCGACGTAGATCGCCCACACCACCCGGCGCTGCTCGGGGCTCATCACGTGGGCGCGCGCGGAGCCGGGACCGTTGGTCAGCTGGCCGCGCAGCGCCCGCCAGATGTTGCCGCCGTCGAGGAATCCCAGCGGCGCCAGGTTGAACAGGTTCATCAGGAAGCCGAACGACGCCAGGGCACGGTAGAGCGGCTGGTCGTTCTGGTTCCAGACCGCCAGCGCGGCCAGGGCTCCCAGAGCGCCGAACCCTGGGCCGGCCAGACCGCCGAGAACCGAGTCGTAGACCGTTTTGGGCCTGGCTTTGACGTAGGCCCCCAAGATGGTGAACGTGGGCAGGCTGACGTCCACCCCGCGAGCCTTGAAGACCGCCATGTGCCCGAGCTCGTGCACCAGGATCAGCACGACCAGGCCGAGGCCGAACTGCCAGCCGTAGAACCACGCGTAGGCGGCGAAGGAGAGGAAGAACGTACCGAAGGACAGCAGGAACTTCAGCTTGACCAGAAAGGCCAGGATCTTGAGCTTCCACAGGGCGGCGAACGCCGCCGCGATGCCGCCGCTGAGCTTCTGCCACCGGTCCCGCATCGTGCGCGGGGCAGCGAGGGTCTGCTGGGGCTGCTCCGCGTCGAAGGTGGGTGCGGGGCTGTCCAGCCACGGCTGATAAGGCCCCCCGGGCACCGGAGGGAGCACCGGCGGCGCCGGCGGGGGCGGCGGAGCTGCACCCGGTGGCGTCCCAGAGCCGTCGTACTGTCCTGCCGTCACACCGTCGCCTCTCCCGTGTCCTGCGCTGCGTCAACGTCGCCGCGGAGGCGCTCGTTCCCGGGCTCAGTGCACCCGACCGAACCGCCGGTCCGGTGAGGTCAGCAGCGGTCGGAGCATGACCCGTCCCTTGATGCGGGACGCATCCACCATCATGCCCTTGCCAACGTAGATCCCGACGTGCCAGACGTTGGACGTGCCGTAGATGACCAGGTCTCCGGCGATGAGCTTGCCGGCGGCCACGGGTCGCGTCCGGGCGGCGAGTGCGTTGCGGTCCAGAGGCAGCAGGCCGCCACCGGCGTGCTTCCAGGCGGCGGCCACCAGCGCCCCGTCGTCATAGCTCGGCCCGGTACCGCCGATCCCGTACGGGGCCCCGACCAGCCGTTCGGCCGCGGCGACGAGCCGGCTGGCTGGCGGCGCCAGGCTGGGCGCGGCAGCTGACCCGGCGGCGATCGTCGGCGCCGGTGCAGCGGTCGCGGGGATGGTGGTCGCGGGGATGGTGGGGGCAGGCGCAGCGGGAGTCACCGGGGTGGTCACGGGTTGGGTAGTCGTGGTGGCGGGGGCGACCGGCGCTGTGCCGGTCGCCGGCACGGCCGTGGCCGGCGCGGGGGTCACCGGGACCGCCGTCGGTCTCGGGACCCTGCCGAAGGTGACCCCGGTCGCTGTCCACAGGGCCCGGAGCACGACGGTGCCGCGCGCGGACGAGGCATCGATGACCATGCCTCCGCCGACGACGATGCCGACGTGCGTGGCCGGCGTACCGAGGAAGTAGAGGTCGCCGGGCAGCACCTGAGAGGCTGGCACGGGCGTGGCCCAGGCCTGTTGCAGGCGCGCGGTCCGCGGGATAGCGGTGACGCCTCCACTCGTGCGCCACAGCAGCGAGGTGAAGCCGGAGCAGTCCCAGGTCGTCGGGCCGGTGCCGCCGTAGACGTACTTGTCACCGAGGTGGGCGCGGGCAGCAGCGAGGACTGCGGTCGCCGGCTGGTCGGGAGGGACGGTGGTGACGTTGGTGATCAAGCCAGGCTTGGTGGCAGTCGAGCTGCCGGCCGCTGCGGTGCTGATGCCGGTGACCGCGGTTGCCAAAGCCAGGGCGCCGGCCGCGGCCCGCAGACCCGGCAGCGCGCGGAACCGGGCGAACCGGGTCCGTGCTGCCTGATCTGCGTGGTCGGCATGGTCGGCATGGTCCTGGCGCACATTGCCTCCGCTGTCCG
>JAWWOM010000293.1:0-5279 GCA_033851655.1 Frankiales bacterium | reverse complement strand
GACACCGAGCGGTACGGGCACCTGCCGGCGTTCAACCAGACGTTCGCGGAGTTCGGCCTGCCGGTGCGCTGGACTGAGACGGAGTACGGCCAGAAGCTCGCCATCGGCGGCGGCAAGGAACGGATGGCCAGCCTGCTCACGCCGGAGTTCGTGGCCGCAGCCCAGCTCTCCACCGACCCTGAGGACCAGCGCCTGCTGCTGGCGACCTGGCACCGGCGCAAGACCGAGATCTACACCGCGATGGTCGCAGCCGGGGAGCTGCCCGCCCGGCCGGGGGTCCGGCGCCTCGTCGATGACGCCCGCCGCGCCGGTTGGCGGCTCGCCGTTGCCTCCACCTCCGCCGAGCCATCGGTGCGTGCCGTCCTCGAGCACGCCGTCGGGGTGGACGCGGCTGCCGACTTCCTGGTGCTGGCCGGCGACGTGGTCCCGTACAAGAAGCCGGCGCCGGACATCTACCTGCTCGCCCGGGAACGGCTCGACCTGCCGGCCGGTCAGCTGCTCGTCGTCGAGGACTCGCGCAACGGCCTCGAGGCGGCGACCGCGGCGGGGCTGGGCTGCCTGGTGACCGTCAACGGCTACACGCAGGACGAGGACTTCAGCGAGGCAGCCCTCGTCGTGACCAGCCTCGGGGACCCGGACGGCGAGCACACGACGGTGCTCGCCAACCGCACCGCTGCCGAGCTCGGCAGCTGGGTCACCTTGGAAACCCTGGCCGCCCTGATGCCCGCGACTCAAGGAGGGAGGCCCTGATGCCGTCTGCATCGCTGCCCGATGTCGAGCGCGTCGTACGGGTGATGTCCGAGACGATCGTGGCCAACGAGGCCTACTTCGGGGAGCTCGACTCCGTGGTCGGCGACGGCGACTTCGGCTACTCGATGGCTCGGGGATTCGAGCTCGTCGTCGAGGGATGGGACGACTTCGACCGTACGGACATCGCGACGTTCCTGAAGAAGGTCGCGGTCGTCATCACCAGCCGGGTCGGCGGCACGTCCGGTCCGATCTGGGGGACCGCGTTCCTGAGAGCCGCTTCTGGCGCGGCGGGCGCGGACGCGGTCGACGGCGCCCAGGTCGTGGTGATGCTGCGGTCCGCTGTCGAAGGCATGAAGGCACGGGGCCAGGCCGAGCTCGGTGACAAGACGTTGCTCGACGCGCTCGTGCCGGCCATCGATGCCATAGAGGAGCAGACGGCCGCGGGCTCGTCGCCGGCGAAAACCGTTGCTGCGGCGGCAATCGCGGCACGTGAGGCAGCGGAGACGACCAGAGCGCTGCAGGCTCGGCGGGGTCGGGCGGCGTACTCGGGAGAGCGCAGCATCGGCACGTTGGACCCGGGTGCTGTCGCGGTGGCGGTGATCCTCGAGGCGCTGGCCGAGGGGTGGCCGGACGAGACGTGAGCGGTGCGGCGCCGGATGCCCTGTCCGCGTGCCGGGACGACTATCGGAGGCAACGTCATGAAGAAGTTCGTCAACGATCCCAAGCAGTTCGTACCGGAGATGCTGCACGGCATCGCGATGGCCAACCCGGACACGCTGAAGTACGTGCCTGCGTACAACCTGATCATGCGCGTTGACGCGCCCAGGGACGACAAGGTCTCGATCGTCCAGGGCTCCGGCTCCGGCCACGAGCCGGCGCACGTGATGATCGTCGGCAAGGGGATGCTCGACGCCGCCTGTCCCGGCGACGTCTTCGCTGCACCGCCGATGGACTACGTGCTCGAGACGTCCAAGCTGCTGGCCAGCAAGATGGGTGTCCTGCACCTGATCAACAACTACACCGGTGACCGGATGGCGTTCGAGATGGGTCGCGAGCTCGCGGAGGCGGACGGGGTCACCATCAAGACGGTGGTGGTGGATGACGACGTCGCGGTGAAGGACTCCACGTACACGGTCGGGCGTCGTGGGGTGGCCGGCAACTTCTTCGTCATCAAGTCCGTCGGTGCTGCGTCGGAGCAGGGTGCCGGCCTGGACGAGCTGGTGCGCATCGGCGAGAAGGTCAACGCGGTGACGCGGACCATGGGCATGGCGCTGACCTCGTGCACCCCGCCGGCCAAGGGCTCTCCGCTCTTCGAGCTCGGCAACGATGAGATGGAGATGGGCGTCGGCATCCACGGCGAGCCGGGGCGGCGCCGGGAGAAGCTGGCCAGTGCCAACGAGATCGTCGACGAGCTGGTCGAGGCTGTCGCCACCGACCTGCCGTACCAGCGGGGTGACGACGTGGCGCTGATGATCAACGGGCTGGGTGGCACTCCGATCAGCGAGCTCTACATCCTCTATGGCCGGGCTCACGACCAGCTGGCCGCGCGCGGGATCCACGTCAGCCGCAGCTATGTCGGCGAATATTGCACGTCGTTGGACATGGCCGGCGCTTCGGTCACTCTGGTCAAGCTCGATGACGAGATCACCTCCTTGCTCAGGGAACCCGCAGAGGTGGCGGCCCGCACCTTCTGACCCGCCGGCTGTGCACAAGTTGGCCGGGCGGGCCATCGGGTCTGAGCACGACTACTCGCGCCAGAGCGGCGCGTTTCGTGGGACGCTCCTGCGGCCGGACCGGCGACGCCACGTGCAGCCCAGGGAGAGACCATGCCAGCAGAGGACGACGCGGGGCCGACGGGACCGAGGCCGTACGGGGAGCCAGGACAGGCTGCGGAGGCACCGCCGGTAGCGCCGTTCCCGTACACGGCGGGGACGAATGCCACGGCCAAGCGATCAACCGCGCGGACGGTCGGGATTGTGCTGGCGACCCTGGCCGCGGTGTGCGGACTGTTCGGCATCGTCCTCGTGATCGTTGTTCTGACGGCCATCGACAGCTATGGATCCAACAAGTGATCGCGCGGGCGGTGCTGCAGCAGAGCAGGTTGTTCGTGCTTCTGCTGCGCCCGGCGCTCGTGTTCCTGCTGCTGAGCTTTGCCCTGCTCGGCCTCTCGATCGGAGGTCACGCACAGGACCTCCGGCTCGCCGTGCCGGTCAGCGTCGTTGTGCTGGGATTCCTGCTGGTGGCGGTGACGCTCAACGACATCGCGGACCGCGCGGTCGATCGGATCAACCTGCCGGGCAAGGCGTCCCGGCCGCTGGCCAGCGGGATCGCCTCGCAGCAGGACATGACCCTGATCGCCATCGTGGGCGGGATCGCCTCACTGGCAGCCGCCGTCTGGCTGGGGCCGCCGACCGTAGCCGTCGTACTGGCTGGCCTGCTCCTGGCTGTCACCTACTCCCTCGAGCCGTTCGCGCTCTCCCGGCGCGGAGCCGTGGCGTCCCTGCTGCTCCCGGCTGGTTTCGTCGGAGTCCCGTTCCTCACCGGCATCCTGGCCACGCACCACCTGACCGGGTCCGGGTGGGCCGTGCTCGGCGGGCTCTACGTCGGCTTCATCGGCCGGATCGTGCTCAAGGACTTCCGGGATGTCGTCGGGGACACGTTGTTGGGCAAGCGGACCTTCCTGGTACGCCACGGTCGCCTGGTGACCTGCGCGGTGAGCGCCGGATGCTGGACGGCCGGCAGCGTGATCCTGCTCGTTGTCCTGCAGCGTTCTGTCGCCCTCGATGTGGCCTATGGCGTGCAGGCGGTCTTCGTCCTGTTCTTCCTGCGCCAGCTCGGCAGGTCACAGAACCCTCGGCACGACGAGGCGTTCGTTTCTGCGATCGCCATCCTGGGCCGCGGCTGTGTCGCCGTTCTGCTCGCCCACTACGCCTTCGTCGGCAAGGGCGCGGTGCTGAGCATGCTGTTCCTGGCCGGGCTGGCCGCGATGAGCCTGCTCTTCGCCTGGGCGATGGCGCAGAGCGGCCCGGTCAGCCGGACGTACGTGCCGGCCTGGTTGGTGGGCGGGGTCGCGGTCGAGCGTTCTGAGGTCAGCAGCCGCTGACCACGGCACTTGCGTGAGGCGGGTGGGTGCAAGTCGTGGCGGGTCTTGACCAGTCTGGGGCCCAGCAGCTCGTCGTTGACCAGGACTGGTGCCGCGTTGGTGTGAGGTGCCCGGCCCGTTGCGGGAGCGTGGCGGGCTCGGCCACCCTCGGCCCTGCGTTAGACGCCTGACGCGCCCCACCGCGTCCAACGCCGCACGCTCACGCACCCGCCGCACTCATCAGCCGCTGAGCCTGTGGACGTGGTCGGGCCCTGTGGACAACGTCGGCAGCGGGTCGCCTGGATGTGGTTGCCTGAGCCGGTCGCAGCAAGGGATCGGTTCGCGGAGGTGGCGGGATGACGCAGGGCATCGGTCCGGGGGAGTCGGCGGCTCCGGTCGTGGCGGGCTACCGGGTCGAGAGCCTGGTCGGTGCGGGCGGCTGCGGCGAGGTGTGGCGTGCCCGCGATGTGCTGACCGGTCGGCTGGTGGCGCTCAAGCGGTTGCGTCACGACGGGCCGCCGGCTGAGCGTGACCGGTTGCGCCGCGAGGCAGCTGTTCTGGCCGGGTTGTCCTCGCCGCACATTGTCCGGTTGATCACCGTCGTGACGTCGGCGCAGGGTCTGGTGCTGGTCCTGGAGTTCCAGGGCGGCGGCAGTCTGGCATCGCTGCTGCGGGTGCGGCCGCGGCTGGCCGCCGGCGAGGTGGTGACCATCGCTGCGCCGATCGCCGCCGCGCTCGCCGAGGTGCACGCTGCGGGTCTGGTGCACGGCGACGTCAGCCCTGCCAACCTGCTGTTCGCGACCGACGGCCGTCCGATGCTCTCGGACCTCGGGGTCGCCCGGATGTCCGGGCACGGCGGAGCCGACGCTGTCACGGCGGCCTATACCGATCCGGCTGTTCTCGACGGAGGACCGCTGACGCCAACCACGGATGTCTACGGCCTGGCGGCCGTTTGCTTCCAGGCGCTCACCGGTCAGCCGCCCTTCCACGGAGACGACGTCGACGCTGTCCGGGCCGCTGCAGCGTTGCCTCGTCCCGGGCTGCGCGACGTCGTGCCCGGGCTGCCGGAGGGTCTCGCCGCGGTGATCGAGGACGGTCTGTCCGCAGACCTCGGCCGGCGGCCGGGGGCTTCCGCGTTCGCGGCCCGGCTGCTCGAGTCCTGCCCGGCGCTGCCGGTGCGACTGGCCGGAGCCAGCGTGCCGGTGGCCACGCCGCCGACAGCTGCGGTGCGCCGGCTGCCGGCACCCCCGCCGGCCGTCGAACCGCAGCCGAGTCGTCTCGAGCGGGTTGCCGCAGCGCTGGCGCGGGTTCGGCTGACGCCCCGCCGGCTGGTCGCCGCCGCCGCGGTGCCGACGGCACTCGCCGGCGCCATCTGGGGTGGCGTCGCGTGGGCTCGGTCGAGCTCGCCCTCGGCCGTCCCGTCCTGGGGTCCGGTCAGCCCGTCGCC
>JAWWOM010000290.1:0-6753 GCA_033851655.1 Frankiales bacterium | reverse complement strand
GCCTATGGCGGGGTGACCAGCTGCCAGTTCATCTACACCCACCCGCTCGACGGCTTCAGCATCAAGCTGCGGGTATCGGCTATAGCCGGCGTGCTGATCGCCGCGCCGGTGTGGCTCTACCAGCTCTGGGCCTTCATCACCCCGGGCCTCCGGCACAACGAACGGCGCTGGGCGATGTCTTTCGTCGCCGCCTCGGTCCTGTTGTTCTCCGGCGGCGTCGTCGCCGCCTACCTGATGCTGTCCAAGGCGCTGGAGTTCCTGCTCGGCGCCGCAGGCCCAGGCGTCACGGCAGCGCTGGACATCTCGCAGTACCTGGGGTTCATCACCCGGGTGATGCTGCTGTTCGGGCTGTCCTTCGAGTTCCCGCTGATCATCGTGATCCTCAACCTGGCGCACCTGGTCCGGCACGAGAAGCTGTGGTCGTTCCGCCGGCTGGAGATCTTCCTGGTCACGGTGTTCGCGGCGGTGGTCACCCCGAGCACGGACCCGTACACGATGCTGGCCCTCGCGGCGCCGCTCTGGGTGCTGTACGAGGTCGCTGCGCTGATCGCCTGGGCGCACGACAAGCGGGTCGACGCCAAGACGGCCGCGCTGACCCAGCTCTCGCCGGACGAGCCCTCGCCGATGCCGATGACGTCGTCACCGGCCGAAGTGCAGGCGCTCGCCCCCGCGGGCACCCCCGAGGACCCCGCCACCCGCTGACCCGGCACTAGAATCGATCTTGGACTTTGGGGTCTCATTCGTGACCTGAGCGCACGGAAAGTCCAAGATCGTTTTGAGCTGCTCGGGCACTGAGCCTGGCGTAGCTGTCCTTGATCTCGCAGATGACCTCGTCGCGCCGGTTGTAGTAGGCGTCGGCCGAGTAGCGCAGGTTGTGCCACTGGTGGGCGAGCAGCGCGTTGTGCCTGCGGAGGTCCCTGGCCCGTACGGCCGGCTGGGCATGGACCTCGCCGTCGTACTCCACGCCCAGCTGGAGTCCTCGGTAACCCATGTCCAGTCGAGCGACCACCTGGCCGTCGCTCGTGCAGACCTTGATCTGGGTCTCTGGCTTGGGCAGGCCGATGTCGAGCACCACCAGCATCCGCAGCCGTGACTCCATCGGACTTCCGGCCCCGACGTCCGCGAGACTCACCACGTAGGGGATCTGCCGCACCCCGCGCAGGACTCCGTGCGCCGTTGCGTAGTCCAACAGCTGGTCGGGCTTGACCAAACCCTGGTGCCAGAACGCGTCGACCGCAACCACGGCCTCCACCACCTCGAGGCGCCGGGCCAGGTCGTACGCGGTTCGCACCGGCGATGTCACCGGGACGCCTCGCCGGTGCACGATGTCTGCTGCGGCGAGCGTCGCCTGTCGGGGCGTGAACAGTCCGCGTCCCAGCGCAGCCGTTCCTGGGGCAAAGGTCACCTCAAGGGGCGCGTCCTCGTCACGGGCGATGTCGATCCCGTGCAGCCAGGCTGCAGTGCCACCAGTGAACGTGGCTGATTGCGGGAGGATCAGCCGGGCGGCGGCCAGCCGCAGGCCCGTACCGTCGGGGGTGTCGGCAGCCACGTGAACCCCATGGCACACCGAACGAAACAGGGGGCCGCGCAGCACCTCCGGCGAGGCGCCCAGCGCTCGCGCTCTGCTGACCAGGAACGGTCGACCGTTCAGCAGCTCGGCGGGGGCATGGGCGGGGCGCATGCTCGCGACTCTGGCCAAGTTCGGCCGACGATGCGCTGCGCTATCCACAGCCGTCGCCACCGGGCGAAACGATCTTGGAGTTGCCGGGCTCATTGCTCGACAATGGGACACATTTCTCCAAGATCGCCGCGGCTCACGGAAGTGGCGGAGCCGTACGCGCGAGCCGCCATCACGTAGCGTGGAGGCATGAGCGTTGCCGCGACCGCACCCGGGTCGCCTGTTCCACCTGAGCGTTCGGACGCGTTGACGGAGTTCGCGGCCGCCTACGACTTCCCGCTCGACCCGTTCCAGGTCCGCGCATGCGAGGCGCTCGAGCGCGGTGACGGCGTCCTGGTCGCCGCGCCGACCGGTGCCGGCAAGACCATCGTCGGCGAGTTCGCCGTACACCTGGCCCTCCGGCTCGGTCAGAAGTGCTTCTACACGACACCGATCAAGGCACTCAGCAACCAGAAGTTCGCCGACCTGACCGCACGGTACGGGGCGACCAACGTCGGCCTGCTCACCGGCGACAACTCGATCAACGGTGACGCGCCGGTCGTCGTGATGACCACCGAGGTCCTGCGCAACATGATCTACGCCGGCTCGTCGGCGCTGCGCGGCCTCGGTTACGTGGTGATGGACGAGGTGCACTACCTCTCCGACCGGTTCCGCGGAGCGGTCTGGGAAGAGGTGATCATCCACCTTCCCGAGCACGTGCGGCTGGTCAGCCTGTCGGCGACCGTCTCCAACACCGAGGAGTTCGCCGACTGGCTGGTCACCGTGCGCGGTCACACCCAGGTCGTCGTCGAGGAGCACCGCCCCGTCCCGCTGTGGCAGCACGTCCTGGTCGGTGACCGGCTGCACGACCTGTTCGTCGACCGCAGCGGCCACCACGAGCCAGGCCACTCCGACGACGAGCCGGAGCCGGGGCTGCGGGTCAACCCCGAGCTCTACCGGTTGGCCCGGGACGACGGCCGCTTCTCCCGTACGGGACCCCGCGGTCCCAAGACTCCCGCGCCGAGACCGCGCAGGGCGGTGCCCAGCCGGGTCGACGTCGTGAGCGCCCTCGACCGTGACGGGCTGCTCCCGGTGATCACCTTCATCTTCAGTCGGGCCGGCTGCCAGGGAGCGGTCGAGCAGTTCCTGCGCAGTGGCGTCCGGCTGATCGCGCCGGAGGAGCGGCGGACGGTCAGGGAGATCGTCGAGTCCCGTACCCAGGACATCCCCGACGAGGACCGCACCGTGCTCGGCTACTACGACTGGCTCGAGGGTCTGGAGCGCGGGGTCGCCGCCCACCACGCGGGGATGCTTCCGGCGTTCAAGGAGGTCGTCGAGGAGCTGTTCAGCCGAGGCCTGGTCAAGGCGGTGTTCGCCACCGAGACCCTGGCGCTGGGCATCAACATGCCGGCGCGCTCGGTGGTGCTGGAGAAGCTGGTCAAGTGGAACGGCGAGGCGCACGTCGACGTGACGCCGGGGGAGTACACCCAGCTGACCGGGCGCGCCGGCCGGCGCGGCATCGACGTCGAGGGGCACGGCGTCGTGCTGTGGCAGCCGGGGCTCGATCCCGATGCCGTGGCCGGTCTCGCCTCGACCCGCACCTATCCGCTGCGCTCGAGCTTCCGGCCCTCGTACAACATGGCCGTCAACCTGGTCCGCACCGTCGGCAAGACCCGCGCGCGGGCGCTGCTCGAGGCCTCGTTCGCCCAGTTCCAGGCCGACCGGTCGGTGGTCGGCCTGGCCCGCCAGGTGACCCGCAACCAGGGCGCGCTCGAGGGCTACGCCGAGGCGATGACCTGTCACCTCGGCGACTTCGAGGAGTACTTCGGCTACCGGGTGGCGATCAAGGAGCGCGAGGCCCAGCTGGCCCGCGAGGGGGCGTCGCTGCGCCGGGCAGCCGCGGCAAAGTCCTTGGAGCGGCTGAAGACCGGCGACGTCGTGCGGATCGCCGGTGGTCGCAGGGCCGGGCTGGCGGTCGTGCTCGACCCCGGTCTCAAGGATCTGGGCCCGGACGGCTACCCGCGCCCGGTGGTGCTCACCCAGGAGCGCCAGGTCAAGCGGCTCACCGCAGCCGACTTCCCGGACGAGGCGGTGGTGGTCGACTCGGTACGGGTCCCGCGCGGCTTCAACCAGCGCTCTGCCCAGTCCCGGCGCGACCTCGCCGCCTCGCTGCACCGGCACGGGGGAGCGGAGGGCACGGTCAAGGACCGGCCACGCAAGAGCCGTGCGCTCGCCGCCGACGACGCCAAGCTGGCCGAGCTCCGCCGGCAGCTGCGTCAGCACCCCTGCCACGGCTGCGCCGAACGGGAGGAGCACGCCCGCTGGGCCGAGCGGCACGAACGGCTCCGCCGCGATACCGCCGAGATCGAGCGCAAGGTGTCCGGCCGGACCAACACCATCGCCCGTACCTTCGACCGGGTCTGCACGGTGCTCGACCGGCTCGGCTACCTCGAGGGCGGTGCGGTCACCCCGGCCGGTGACCAGCTGGCCAGGGTCTACAGCGAGAGCGACCTGCTCGTCGTCGAGTGCCTGCGCTCCGGGTTGTGGGACGGACTGACCCCGGCCGAGCTGGCCGCCTGCGTCTCCGCACTGGTCTACGAGACCCGGCGGGCGGACGAGGCGATCTCGCCGCGGCTGCCGACCTCGGCGGTGCAGCACGCGTTGCAGGAGATGTCGCGGCGCTGGTCGGAGCTCACCGACCTCGAGGATCGGCACCACCTGACGTTCCTGCGCGAGCCTGATGCCGGTTTCGCCTTCGTCGCGCACCGCTGGGCGTCCGGGCACCGGCTGGACCAGGTCCTGACCGAGGCCGACCTCACCGCAGGCGACTTCGTCCGGTCCATGAAGCAGCTGATGGACCTGCTCGGCCAGATCGCCGAAGTCGCAGCAGAGGACAGTCCCGTACGGGGCTCTGCGCGGGCGGCCCTGAACGGCCTGCGCCGCGGAGTGGTCGCCTACTCGTCGGTCACCTGACCCACTCAGCCCTGGGCAACGCCCGCGGCCTGGAACCACTCGACCGTGCGCCGCAGCCCCGTTCGCAGGTCGACCGGCTGCACCAGCGGGAAAAGGGACCGGAACGTCGAACCGTCGCCCTGCGAGTCGCGGATGTCACCGACACGTGCCGGATGGTGCTCCACCTCCAGGCTCCTGCCCAGGATCTCCTCGAGCTCGCCTACGAGCGTGACCAGGTCGGTGTAGGTCCCGGACGCCAGGTTGACCGGACCGGGATGAGTGATCCGTTCGAGGACGGCAGTGGCCAGCGTGGCCGCGACCGTGTCGACGTAGACGAAGTCGCGGGTCTGCAGGCCGTCGCCGTGGACGGGGATCGGACGACCGGCGATGGCGGCGTCGACGAACGCAGGCACGACAGCTGCGTACGCGTGCCCGGGAGCCTGCAGCGGCCCGAAGATGTTGAAGAATCGCAGGGCCAGCGTCGGCACGCCGAACGAGTGGAGGTAGGCCGCTGCGTAGCCCTCGGTAGCCACCTTTGTCACCCCGTACGGGCTCAGCGGCTGCTGGGCGAGGCCTTCATGCTTGGGCGACACCGGGTTGTCGCCGTAGACAGCTGATGATGAGGCCACCACGACGTAGCTGCCGGTCTTGCGCGCCGCCTCCAGCACCTGCACCGTCCCCGTGACGTTGACCTGATGCGAGGCCATCGGGTCCGTCAGCGACATGGGAACCGACGGCCTGGCTGCAAGGTGCACCACCGCGTCGGCCCCGTCGACACTGGCCTGCAATGCAGCGGCGTCCAGGATGCTGGCCTCGACGAGCCGCACCTGGTCGAGCCCGAGCAGGTTGCCGCGAAGGCCGGTGGACAGATCGTCGAAGGCCACAATCTCGGTCACTGCGGGCGTCTCGGTCAGCATCCGGCACAGGTTTGCCCCGATAAAGCCGGCACCGCCGGTCACCACGACCTTCATGAAACCCCCTCGCGGCGGCTAACGCCATCGTCAGCGTCACCCGTACCCAGGTCGGTCGCATTGGCCACCATTGGTCCAGGAACGGCTGGCCGCTCACGATACCCCCGCCCAGCCACATCGGCGTTTGTCCCTGCCGCCGAAACCGGAGCCGCAGTACGTTGGAGCCGGCTGGCGGAGAAAGCTGGTGGAGCGCCATTATCGCAAGGCAGGCTCCACTGGCCGGCCGCGCAGGGACGAGGCGATGGTGACGATGCGACGGGCGGCCGACCGCCGGCCTCCTCCGGCAATCGGAGTGCCTGCCTACTTCTACCCCTGGCCAGGTGATCCCGGCTGGGCCGACCTGGTTGACGCACCCGCGGGCACCCTCGTCGTGGCGACACCGGACAACGGCCCCGGCACAGCGCCGGACCCCAACTACCGGGCGGCGATCGAACCGCTGGCGCACCGCGCCATCTTCGTCTACGGGTACGTCGACTCGGCTTACGCCTCCAGGGACATCATCACGTTGACCGAGGAGGTGAACGCCTGGATCGCCTGGTACGGCGTTCGCGCCATTTTCGTCGACCGGGTCGCCGCCACTCCTGCGAACCGGCAGCACTACTCGGAGTTGTGCGGACTGCTGCGCCGGCAGGGGCTGCAGCTCGCGCTGAACCCTGGCCAGCCGCGGATCGACCCCAGCTACCTCAACCTGGCCGACCAGGTGCTGGTGTTCGAGGGGACGCTGGCCGCGTACCAGGCCCAGGTGTTTCCCGGCTGGATGGACGCCATGCCCCGAGAGCGCCTGTGGCACTGCGTCTACGAGGTCGCAGACGCCGAGCAGTACGCCGAGGTGCTGCACAAGGCGGCCAGGTGCAATGCCGGAGTGGTCTTTGCCACCGACGGGACGATGCCGAATCCGTGGGATCGACTGCCGCCCTACTGGCCGGTGATGCGCCGCCGACACGATTGACCGACGAACCGTCCGTGGCCGCTACGCTTCGCGTGCAGCACGCGCCCGCGGGGGAGCAGAACGAGGAGTGAGGACATGGTCGTACCGGGCAGCCCGCGCATGGTGGTGCTTGTTGCGCTCGCGGCCTTGGTCATCCCGTCCTCCGACGTCTCCGCGACGCGAAGCCAACGACCGCTGACACCGACGCGAAGCGTCGCCTACCTCGCCTCGCCTCAGGCGTCGGC
>JAWWOM010000281.1:0-7610 GCA_033851655.1 Frankiales bacterium | reverse complement strand
TTGACGACGTAGTCGATCGGTGAGCACGGGTCCCAACGGGCCGGAGCCCCTGCGGCATCGACGAACTCGGCACTCCAGGGCTGCTCGGAGACACCGGCGACCGCGCGCAGGCCGTTGCCGGTGCCGTGCGATCGCTGGGCGGCCAGCACGGCGGGCACGGCAAGCGCCAGCAGGGCGAGCGCTGCGCCACCCCAGCCGACCCAGCTCGTCGGGCGTTGGGGCGCCACCGGCGGGTGCGAGTAGCCGGCGGGCGCAGCCGTTCCCCACCCCGGCACCGGCTGGCGCGGGATGACGTACCCGTACGCGACCGGCGGCGGCGGCGGTGTCGGCGGCACGGCGGGCGGCGGCGGCAGGGGCCCAGCAGGCTGCCACGTTCGAACGTCCACCCGGCCTCCTGCCTCCCCAGGTGATCGGCCGCGCGAGGGCGCCACTTGACGACTTCGGGCAAGCGGTAGGTTGCACTGGGCCAGGGCGCGGCTTCATCTTTCGGTGCTCGCAGCCGAAAGGTTGTGAACGGATCGGGGGGCGGTCCCGCATGCGTGGACAGACAAGGAGGGCCCGGTGAGCCAGCGAGCCTTCGGCACGCGTGGCTCCGGCCTGTCCGGCTTCGACACGGCCACGATCCAGCGGCTCTGCCTGGGCAACCTGCTGGAGGGCGAGCCGGCGAGGTTCTACTTCAAGGACCTGGCCAGCCGGTTCGTTCTCGTGAGCCAGAGCCACATCGATCTTTTCGGTGCGGCGGGCATGGACGACATCCGAGGCCGTACGGACTTCGACTTCTTCACCGTCGGGCACGCCCGGGCGAGCTTCGACGTCGAACAGGAGATCATCCGTACCGGCGTGCCGGTGGTCGATTTGGAGGAGTGCGAGACCTGGCCGGACCGGCCGGACAGCTGGGTGGTGAGCAGCAAGCAGGCGCTGAGGGACGACACCGGCGCGATCATCGGGACGTTCGGCATCAGCAGGGACATCACCGTGAGCAAGCTGCTGGCCAAGGAGCTGGAGGCCCGCACGGCGGAGCTGCACCGGGTCGAGGGCGAGCTGCGCAGCCTGCTCGAGGGCAGCCCCGACGTGATCGCTCGCTACGACCTGCAGATGCGTTACCTGTACGCCAACCCTGCGGCGCTGCGGCTGCTCGGCCGCGAGGAGTCACGGGTGCTCGGCTGCTGCAACGGCGAGATCGGCGACCCGCTCGGCCTCGTCCCTGTGCTCGAGCCCGCCTTGCTGCGGGCGATCCAGTCCGGCGAGCCCTCCGAGGTGGAGTTCTCCGTCGCCGGGCCCTCAGGCGTCTACCTGCAGGCCCGCATCGTGCCGGAGCGAACCGAGGGCAGCAACGACACGACCAGCGTCTTCTTCGTCGGACGTGACCTGACCACACGCAAGCGTGCCGAGGACGCTCTCGCGGCCCAGGCCGTCCAGGACCCGTTGACCGGGCTGGCCAACCGGGTGCTCCTGCTGGACCGGCTGGAGCACGCGCTGCTCTCCCTCGGCCGGCGGGCCGGCCACGTGGCGGTGCTGTTCCTGGACCTCGACCAGTTCAAGTCGATCAACGACCGGCTCGGCCACTCGGCCGGGGACGCGATGCTGATCCACGTGGCTCAGCGGCTGCAGCACGCCTCCCGCAAGTCCGACACCGTGGCGCGGTTCGGTGGTGACGAGTTCGTCGTGCTCTTCGAGCAGCTGGGACCCGGTGAGGACGAGGACGTGATCCTCGCCCGGGTGCAGGATTCCTTCGCCGAGCCGTTCCGCTACGACGGCCGGCTGATTCCCGTACGGGCAAGTGTCGGTGTCGCGATGACCGGGGACGCGAGGACGGAAGCCCGCTGCCTGATCAGCCTGGCGGACGACGCGATGTACGAGGACAAGCAGCGCCGGCGCAGCCGCGAGACGGCCGCCTCCGGCTAACAGCGAACCCGGCGGTCGACCTCAGCCGGCAGCGGCGTACGGGATCGCGCTCGGGACCGGGGCGTCGGAGCTCAGGCACAGCACCCGGTCGAGCTTGGTGAGGTGCAGCATGCGCAGCACCGGGGTGGAACCCGCCGCCACGACCAGCCGGCGTCCGGCCCGGCCGGCCCGGCGGTGCGCGCCCACGAGGACACCCAGCCCGCTGGCGTCGATCGACTCGACCGCACTGGCATCGAGGAACAGGTCGCCGGTGCCGTCGTCGACGGCCGCGTGCAGCGCCAGCCGCACATCAGCGACCGACGAGACGTCGAGCCGTCCTGTGAGCACGACCAGTCGGCCGGCCTCTGCGACGTCGATCACCATCTGACCTCCCCGATGACCGACGGGATACGTCGGCCTTTCCCCCTGTATGACGCCCGGAGCGGCTCGAATGTTTGCCCGGGAACCGTAACGGTTCGGCCTCGAAATGCCGATCCGGCCCCTAGCGCACAGAACCACCTGCTCCGGACACGGCGGCCAGCGTACCTCCCCTCCCTGGATCCGCCCCCACGCCACACCCATCTCTGACTGCGCAGTTCCGGTGAAAATCAGCGGGACCGCCCGCGCAGAACCGGCTGGGACCTGCCAAACTGGCAGGGTGCACCCTCCGCCGGCCTTCGACCCCGTGATCGGCATCATCGGGGCGCTGCTGGTTGTCGCACTGCTGATGTTCCTGGCCCGGTGGGCGTTCTCGCCCGCACCGCGCAAGTCCAGCCGCCGTCAGGTGCGTGACGCCGATCCGGACGACTTCGGGCTGCTCACCCCGGTGGCGACCGCGCCGACCCGCGAGGATGCCGAGATGCTCCGCGAGGTGCTGACCAGCAACGGCATCCGCTGCACGCTCGCTCCGGCCGGGGGCGGCCGCCGCCGCTCGATGCACGTCCTGGTCTTCCCCGGCGACGCCGACCGGGCCAAGAACGTGGTCGGCACCCGCTAAGGACCGGGCCGGCGGCCTAGCCTTCGGTCACCGGCTCCCGTCGCACATCGGCACCCAGCGCGACCAGCGACTCGACGAAGCCCTGGTAGCCCCGGTCGACGTGGTGCACCTCGCCTACGGTCGTCACGCCGTCGGCCACCAGACCGGCCAGGGTCAGGCCGACGCCGGCCCGGATGTCCGTCGCCCGTACCGGAGCTCCCGAGAGCCGTTCCTTGCCTCGGATCGCCGCGTGGTGGCCGTCGGTACGGACGTCGGCGCCCAGCCGGACCAGCTCGTCGAGGAACATGAACCGTCCCTCGAACATGTTCTCCGTGACCAGGGCGGCCCCGTCGGAGATCGACGCCATCGCGATCGCCATGGGTTGCAGGTCGGTCGGGAAGCCCGGGTAGGGCAGCGTCACGACGTCCACAGAGGTCGGCCGCCGGCTCATCGAGACCCGGAACCCGTCGGAGGTGATCTCGACCTCGGCGCCCGCGGTGACCAGCTTGTCCAGCGGCATCCGCAGGTGGTCGGCCCGGGCGCCGCGGACGAGGACGTCACCGCGGGTCATCACCGCACCGAAGGCGTAGGTCCCGGCGACGATCCGGTCCGGCACGACGTGGTGGGTGACCGGGTCCAGCCGGTCGACCCCTTCGATGACCAGCGTCGAGGAGCCGATACCGTCGACCTTGGCGCCCATCGCAACCAGCATCTCGCACAGGTCGATGATCTCGGGCTCGCGGGCGACGTTGTCGATCATCGTGGTGCCCTTGGCCAGCACGGCAGCCATCAGGATGTTCTCGGTCGCACCGACGCTCGGGAAGTCCAGCCAGACCTCGGCGCCGGCCAGCGCGGAGGCGTTTGCGACCAGGTAGCCGTGCTCGGTCACCACCTCGGCGCCCAGCCGGGTGAGACCGGCGATGTGCAGGTCGAGCGGCCGCGATCCGATGGCGTCCCCACCCGGCAGCGCGACCCGCGCCTGTCCCGTACGGGCAAGCAGCGGACCAAGGACGCAGACCGAGCCCCTGATCCGGCGGACGTGGTCGTAGTCGGCCTCGTGTCCGAGCTGGGCCGGCACGGTGATCCGGATCTCCGGCGCGTGGCCCTCGACCTCGGCACCGAGGCCACGGAGCACCTCGGCCATGATCGGCACATCCATGATGTCAGGCACGTTGGTCAGGGTCGTCGTGCCCTCGGCCAGCAGCGCGGCTGCCATGACCTTGAGCACACTGTTCTTGGCGCCCCTGACGGAGACCTCTCCCGTCAGTCGCGCCCCGCCGTACACCCGGAAGCAGTCCACCCGGCCACTGTACGGGTCAGGCAGCCGCGGCCCTGGCAGCCGGCCGGCGGGCGTCTCACGGCGCCGCGGAGGAATCCGCGACGGCGGCAGGGCAGAATGCTTGTCATGACGTGGTCCTGGATCAGGCGAGGATTGTTCCTGCTGCTGCTCGCCGCCATCGCGCAGGCGATCACCGAGCAGCTGCGCCGGCCGAGCGACGAACGCACCTGGGAGGGCAAGGTCGCGGGCGTGGTCCCGTACGACTTCCGGCCGCCCACGCCGGCCCGGATCAAGCAGGCGCTGTGGGCACCCGAGGAGGCATTCATCACGCCGCACTCGTTCGGCGTCGGGTGGTCGGTCAACCTGGGCAGGATCGTCTACGAGGTCAAGAAGCACGCCCCTGGTGGTGCCTCCGCCCCCGCCGACGAGGTCTGACCAGGCTCCGGTGACGACTCGCAGGCGCGGCCGTACGGGCTGGCTGGTCGCTGTCGCCGGGTCGGTGCTGGTGGCGCTGCTGTGGGTCGCAGCCGGCCTGTCCAGTCCGTCGGCGTCCGCCCGGCCACCGGCGGGAGCGCTGGCCTGGCCGTTCCAGGGCTCAGCCTCGGTGGCCGCCAGGTACGAGGCTGACGCCGAGCGGTCGTTCTCCTCCGCCGTACGCGGCTACGTCCTGCGGGCCCGGTCGCACGGCTCCCCGCTGCTGCAGGTCGGCCGGCCGCACCCGCTGTTCGCCGCCAACTACCTGGCCCGTCCCCTGGACGTCGTCGTGCTCGTGGCGCCGGTGACCGGCGGCGGGCGGGTCGTCGGGCTGGCCGGGCTGTACGGCAGTGACCGCCGCCACCACGGAACCAGCGCCGTCGTGCCGTTCTCCTCGATCGACCAGGAGGTCAGCGGCAACGTGCTCAGCTATGTCCGGGGCGACCTCGACCTGGTCACGGTGGTGGTCGGCGGACCGCGCGCCGGTGGCCTGCTGGTGAACGACCGCGGCACGCGGCAGAACATCAACGACCTGATCGACAACCAGACCTCCTTCGACCACCGCGGGATCACCTGGATGTACGCCTCGGTCCCCCCCACGCCCCAGCAGCCCAAGGACGGCGCGATCACCCTCACCGACGGCAACGGCAACCTCAGCAACGTGCTCTACTACGGCCCGATCGGCAGCGGCGCGATCACCGGCTGACTGTCTAGGCTGAGCGACATGAGCGAGCCGGAGTCGCGCGGGAACAGCAGCGTGCATCTCACCCGGATCTACACCCGTACCGGGGACGACGGCACCACGGGTCTCGGGGACCTGAGCCGGGTTGCCAAGACCGACCCCCGGATCGCGGCGTTCGCCGACGTCGACGAGGCCAACGCCGCTCTCGGTGCCGCCATGGCCCTGGGCGACCTCGATCCGGACGTCGTCACGCTGCTGCTCGCGATCCAGAACGACCTGTTCGACGTCGGGGCCGACCTGTGCACGCCGATCGTCGCGGAGCCACGCTGGACGCCGCTGCGGGTCACACCGCCGTACGTCGAACGGCTCGAGGCCGCCTGCGACGCGTACAACGCCGCCCTGCCCAAGCTCGACTCGTTCGTCCTGCCGGGTGGCTCGGCCGGATCCGCGCTGCTGCATGTGGCCCGTACGGTGACCCGGCGGGCCGAGCGGATGACCTGGGCGCTGCTCGAGGCCGAGCCGGACCGCACCAGCCCGCTCCCGGCGCTCTACCTCAACCGGCTCTCGGACCTGCTGTTCATCCTCAGCCGGCACGCGAACCGCGACACGGGTGACGTGCTCTGGCGGCCTTCCGCGAACAGCTGATCCGGAGCAGAGCACAATCGACGGGTGCGCTTCATCTTCACTCCCCCAGCCGACGCGGCCAGTGGCATGGTCGACCTGCCCTGGCACCTGCCGCTCGAGGAGTGGAACGACCCGCGGATGGTCGAGGTGCGCCAGCGCGGCATCTCGCGGCACGTGGTCCGCTTCGTCGAGGAGTCCGGCCGGGTGTTCGCGTTGAAGGAGATCAACCCGGACCTGGCCCGCCGCGAGTACCGGCTGCTGCGGATGCTCGCCGAGCGGCAGGTCCCGGCCGTCAGCGTGGTCGGCGTCGTGGTCGACCGGGCTGACCAGCTGGACGCCGTACTGGTGACCGAGTTCCTCGAGTACTCCATCTCCTACCGCACGCTGTTCTCCAACCCGCGCGGGGACGAGCCGGCGATCCGGCTGCTGGACGCCCTGGTCGAGCTGCTCGTACGGCTGCACCTGGTCGGCTTCTACTGGGGCGACTGCTCGCTGTCGAACACGTTGTTCCGGCTCGATGCCGGTTCCCTCGCCGCGTACATGGTGGACGCCGAGACCGGCGAGATGCAGGAGACCCTCTCCGACCGGATGCGCGAGTACGACATCGCGCTGGCGAGCGAGAAGGTCGCCGGTGAGCTGTTCGACCTCGAAGCCGGCGGACTGCTGCCGCCAGGTGTGGACCCGATGGCGGTCGCCGAGCAGATCCCCGAGCACTACCACTGGCTGTGGGAGGAGCTGACCAAGGTCGAGGTGCTCAAGCCGGAGGAGCAGCGGTACCGGATCGCCGCCCGGCTGGACCGGCTCAACGACCTCGGCTTCGACGTCGAGGAGGTCGAGCTGGTCGGGGGGGAGGACGGCAACCGGCTGCGGCTCAAGACCAAGGTGGCGGAGTCGGGCTACCACCGGCGACGGCTCTACATGCAGACCGGGCTCGACGTGGAGGAGAACCAGGCCCGCCGGCTGCTCAACGACATCGCGTCGTTCCGCGGCTACCTGCAGCAGAAGGAGGGCCGGCGGGCACCCGACGCCGTGGTCGCCTCGCGCTGGCTGACCGAGGTCTACGACCCCGTGCTGGCGGCGATCCCCGAGGAGCTGCGAGACCGGCTCCAGCCCGCCCAGGTGTTCCACGAGATCCTCGACCACCGCTGGTTCCTGTCCGAGGTGGCCGGCAGGGACGTGGGCACGACCGCCGCGGCCCGCTCGTACTTCGCCACCGTGCTCCCCCAGGTCCCCGAGCGGCTGACGACCGGCAGCACCCCCACCCACCTCGACACCAACGAGCTCGAGGCGTACTCCGGCGTCGACACGGCGGAGATGGACCTCCGCGGCCTCGACTGAGCCGCAGCCCCCCGAACGCCAAGAGCGGAGCGCCCCGAAGGGAGCCCCGCTCTCGGTGAAGTCGTCTGCTTAGAGCGGACGGACGTTCTCGGCCTGCGGGCCCTTCTGGCCCTGGGTGACCTCGAACTCGACGCGCTGGTTCTCGTCCAGGCTGCGGTAGCCCGAAGTGGCGATTGCCGAGTAGTGCACGAAGACGTCGGCGCCGCCGTCGTCCTGGCTGATGAAACCGAAGCCCTTTTCGGCGTTGAACCACTTCACGGTGCCCTGAGCCATGCTGTATCTCCCTGTATGCGGTGTCGAGGCCCACACCTCGCGGGCCCCGGTTGCCGCGGTCTTTCGTCGATGCAGGAGTT
>JAWWOM010000280.1:0-4257 GCA_033851655.1 Frankiales bacterium | reverse complement strand
TTGCCGATGCACCTGTTGCGTCACCGCGCTGAGCCATCCAGCGCAGCAGGAGGCCAGCGTCACATCAGGGAGTGGAGGTCGCCGTGTCGGCTAACAGCCTGTCACTCGCAGGGCAGAGCTCCGGCGGAGGGCTGCGGCTGAACCCGACTGCGGTGGCCGTCCCCGCGCTGGCCAGTCATGTCCGCCCGGCCTTGGTCCTGCACGAGCGCGAGGCGCGCACACTGCTCGAGACGGCCAGCCGGTACGACGTCAGCAGTGGTGGCTGCTTCTCCGCCGGCCCGGCGGGCATCCAGGTGTGGACCGGACCGTGGGACGGACCCAACGGCGGTCACGGCGGCTCGGTGCACCTGGGTTCGGTCGACTGGAGCTACGACACGCCGGTACGGCACTACGCCACGGTGTACCGGGCGATGGTGACCGAGGCCGGCGTCAACTGCGGGGAGACCACGACCTCCGTACTCGCCCGGGTGCTGGCGCTGAGCGGCCTGCCGCTGGAAGGCAGCCGGGTCACCATGCCGCAGCCGCCGCGTCGTGACCCGTTCCGGGGTCACCGGCTCCCCTGATCGCCCGGCTTGAGCAGCCAACCGGGTGATTCTCACGCCACCATCGGGTCAGTTCGTTCCGGTACGTGCGCCTTTGCCTCGTTACGGTCAGTGACCGTTTGCTGTGAATTTGCCGCCGGTTGTTTACGGAGAGCGACGAAAGGAGCAACCTACGGAGGGTCACCCCTTCGCTGAGGAGCTCACTCATGTACCTGAAACGACTCGGAAGCCTCATCGCCACGGCCTCCACCATGGCCGCCGCCATCGCCGGCGTCGCCGTCCTGACGTCCTCGACGGCGTCCGCTGCGACCACCTGCGTCACGGCCAACAGTGGCGTCAACGCCGTCCTGTCCTACACCGGAACGCACGCGGACGGGACGACCGTCACGGCCCCCACGCTCAGTGGAGTCGCCTCCCCCGGTACCTCCGTCGTGGCCACCGTACGGGTGACGCACCTGCCGGCGGGGGCGACCTGCGTCGACCTGGCGCTCGCGACCTACCGGTCCCAGACGGTCACCTACAACCAGTCCGGCTACCAGCTGCTCTACCAGTCGGCCGTCGCCAGCAACGTGCACCTCGGCGACACCGTTCACCTGACGGTTCTGGTGCCCCAGACGCCGGGAACTCCGGGACCCGGCTGCACCAACACCCACAGCCTGACCCAGAACGGCAACGGTGCGAACGTCCCCGGGCCGTACGACACGACCTGCGACGGCACCCCGTCCGGTAACGGACAAGGCAACGGCGCCGGCAACGGCAAGCCGTGCGCCGGCTGCGTCGGAAACGCCGACAACAAGAACCCGCCCGGTCAGCAGCCCGGCCCGCAGGACGGCAACGCAGGCTACGAGTGCGACACCAACCAGGGCATCGCCAAGGGCAACCCGGCCCACTCCGGGTGTGCCGTAGGCGTCTTCTGGCAGGTCGACCTGATCACCGGACCGGTCCTGCCCTACCTGGGCACCGCGCCGACCGGTGGGGTCTCCAAGAGTTACGGGTCCAACCCCGGGGACACCAGGCGGCTGCTCGACTCCTGGCACTCCTGACAGCTGTCGCGATGCCCGGCACTTCGGTGCCGGGCATCGTGCTGTCTGCGGTCCCCCGATCACGACCGGCCTGGGGAAGAGCGCTGCCGACCGCCGCTAGCTCTGCTGCACCGCGTAGCCGGCGTCGGCGCCGCCGCCCACTGCGATCAGGTCGCCGGGACCGGGAACCCGCAGGGGGATGCTGCTGCTCGCGGTCGAGCCGACACCGAGGCGTCCCTGCGAGTTGCTGCCCCACGCTTCTTCCGTGCCGTCCGCCATCAGCGCATATCCGCAGTTCCAGCCGGCAGCCAGCTGGCGCACTCCGCTCAGACCCGGCACGGCGACCGCCAGTGCGCTGTCCAGCGTCGTACCGTTGCCCAGCTCACCGTTGGCGTTGGTTCCCCAGGCGACGACGGTGCCGTCGGCTCGCAGCGCAAAGCCGTCGCGCCGGCCGCCGACCACCGCCTTGGCGCCCGTTACCCCGACCACGGCCACCGGCGCGGGACTGTCGGTGAGTGTGTTGTCGCCCAGCTGACCAGAGGAGTTCGGGCCCCAGGCGTAGACCGCGCCATTCGTGCCCACCGCGTAGGCGCTGCCACCGGCGCCGATTGCCGTGATCCCGGTCAGGGTGCCGACTCGGACCGGCGTCGACCGGCTCACCAAAGTGCCGTCGCCGACCTCGCCGTTGGCGTTGTGTCCCCATGACCACACCGTGCCGTCGTCCTTGAGGGCATACCCGGTGCGCATTCCCGCGGCGATCGCCCGCACGCCCGTCAGCCCGCTCACCTGCACCGGCACGAGACCCATCGGCGTGCTGATGCCGTTGCCGAGGGCACCTTCACCGCCGTAGCCCCAAGCCCACACGGTGCCGTCGCCGCGCAGGGCGTAGACGTCGTACCCGAAGGCGGCCACTGCGGTGATGCCGGACAGCGCGGTCACCTGCAGTGGAACCACGCTCGATTCGACCGGGCCGACCCCCAGCGTCCCGTAGGTGTTGCCACCCCAGGTCCAGACCGTTCCATCCGCCCGCAAGGCCACCGTCGACTCGATGCCGCCGGTGACGGCGACCGCGGCGGTGAGCCCTGGGACGGTCAGCGGCGAGCTGCGGTCCAGGAGGGCGGCCTGGTCGAAGCCCCACGCCCAGACCGTTCCGTCCGTACGCAGGGCGAGGACCGAGTGCCCCTGGCCCGTAACCGCCGCCACTGCCGCCGGTCCACTGACCACGGGGGTCGAGCTGGAGGGGCTGACGGCGCCGGTGCCGAGGTCGCCGTAGACGTTGCTCCCCCACCCGCGCAGAGTGTGGTCGCTCAGGACCGCGTAGGCGCTCGTCCCGCCGGCAGCAACTCCCGCGACGGTGGATCCGGTCAGGCCGCTGACGGTGACCGGCACCTGGCTCGCCGTCGTGCTGCCGTTGCCCAGCTCGCCGTCATTGCCGCCGCCCCAGGCGAGCACCGTGCCGTCCGTCTTGACCGCGTAGCCGTTGTGGTCACCAGCAGCCAGGGCTGCGACGCCGGAGCTGAGCCCGGTGACGTTGCCGGGAACCAAGGTGTTGGTGGTCCCACTGTGGCCGAGCTGGCCGTAGTTGTTGAGCCCCCAGGACCGCACACTGTCGTCGGCCATCAGCGCGTACGCCGACTCGCCACCGGCCGCGATGGCGATGACAGCCATGTCACCCAGGCTCTCAACCATGACCGGCAGGTAGGTGTTGGTGTCAGTGCCGTTGCCCAGGCCGCCGGCGCCGTTGTAGCCCCACGCCCAAACCGTCCCGTCGGACTTGAGCGCGTACCCGTTGTACTCGCCGGCCGCGATGGCCTTGACCCCCGACGACAACCCGGTGACCGCCACCGGCACGTTCATGTCGACCGTCGAGCCGTTGCCGACCTCACCGTCCTGGTTGTAGCCCCAGGCCCACACGCTGCCGTCGGCCTTCAGCACGTACGCGTTGTGATCGCCGGCGGCGATGGACACCACCGGGTGCGCTGCGCCGGCAACCAGACCGCTGACCGGTGTCAGCGCCGCCGTGAACGCGGCATTGCCGCCGTTGCCCAGCTCGCCCTGCGTGCCCACACCCCACGCCAGCACGGCGCCGGCACTGGTCAGTGCGTAGCTCGTCGAGATGCCGCTGGCGACGGCGGTCACGCCGCTCAGGCCGCCCACCTGGGCCGGGACCGGGCGATCGGGCCGCACGCCGTCACCAAGCTGGCCGTAGTGGTTGGCGCCCCAGGCGGACACCGTGCCGGACGCCACGGCAACGGCAACCGCCAGCGGCGCTCCGGCGGTCCGGCCACCCCCGTCGGTGACGGCGACGGTGAACGCCGACGAGCCCGCGGTCGTCGGCTTGCCGGCGAGCAGGCCGGCCTCGGTCAGCGCCAGCCCCGCCGGCAAGGAGCCTGAGGAGACCGCCCAGCGCAGCGGACCGGCCCCGCCCTGCGCGGCCAGGGTGGTGACGTACGGCCGGCCTACGGTCGCCGCCGGGAGCGACGCCGTCGTGACAGCCAGCGGAGCAAGCACGGTCACCGTGAATCGGTGGCTCACCCCACCAGCGACCTTGCTGGTTAAAGGCTTCGACACCCGCAGGGGGTAGACCCCGGCCGGCTGCACCGTACGGAACGCGTAGCGCGACTTCTTGGTCAGCTTGGCCGAGGCAATCGTCCGCCACGTGCCCGATACGAGCCGCTGGAGCACCACCTTGC
>JAWWOM010000254.1:0-5634 GCA_033851655.1 Frankiales bacterium | reverse complement strand
TCGGCCCAGCTCGGCCTGGTCAAGCTGCTCGGCGAGTCCTCGATCGGTGCCGGGGTGCGCCGGGTGGACGCGCTGGTCGGCCTGGACGCCTTCCGCTACCTCGCCCGCGAGCACGTCCTGGTCAGTCAGGTCAGCGAGTCGCTCAAGCTGCACAGCGCCGAGGAGCTGCCGGAGCGGATCGCCGCGCTGACCGGCCGGCTGCGGGACGCCGAGCGCGAGCTCGACCGGCTCCGCGCCGCCGCGGTGCTCCAGGCAGCTCCCGAGCTGGCCCGGGCGGCGGCCGACGTCGACGGGGTCGCGGTGGTCGCCCACGCTGCCGGTGCGGTGGCGGCTGAGGACGTCCGCCGGCTGGCCATCGAGGTGCGCGGCCGGCTCGCGCCCGCGCGCCCCGGCGTGGTGGCGGTCATCGGAGTGGCGGGGGACAAGCCGGTGCTCGTGGTCGCTGTCAACGAGGCCGCCCGTGGCCGCGGCATCAAGGCCGGCGAGCTGGTCCGGATCGGCGCCGGCGTCCTTGGGGGCGGGGGTGGCGGCAAGGACGACCTCGCCCAGGGCGGCGGCACCGACCCGGCCCAGGTCGACGCCGCGCTCGAGGCCGTACGCCGCCGGGTCGCCCAGGCGCCGCCCGGATGAGACCGGGCGTCCGGATCGGCGTCGACGTGGGCTCGGTCCGGGTCGGCGTCGCCGTCAGCGACGCCTCGGCGGTGCTGGCCAGCCCGGTCGAGACGCTCAAGCGGGACCTGCGCGGCGGCACCGACCTCGAACGGCTGCGGGTGATCACGGCCGAGCGCGGGGCGGTCGAGGTCGTGGTCGGGCTGCCCCGTTCCCTCAACGGCAGCGAGGGTCCGGCCGCCGTCGCGGCCACGGACTACGCCCGCGCGTTGGCCCTCCTGGTGGCCCCGGTCCCGGTACGCTTGGCCGACGAGAGGTTGTCCACCGTCTCGGCGACCCGCAGCCTGATCGCCTCGGCGCCCAGGGCCGGTGCCCGCAAGCGCCGGCAGCAGATCGACCAGGCGGCCGCGGTGGTGATCCTGCAGTCCGCCCTCGACCACGAGCGGTCGGTCGGCTCCCCGCCCGGCGAGCTCGTCCCCACCCGCACCCCCTAACCCAGCGGCAGGAGGCAGCGTGACCGGTCTCGACCTCGGGCTGTTCCCCGGCCCGCCCGGCGGGTCAGGGAGTGCAGCAGGGAGCGGAAGGCGACCGCCCCGCCGGCAGCGACAGCTGTGGATCCGCCGCGGCATCACCCTGGTCGTCTGCCTGGCGATGCTCGGCGTCATGATCAAGCTGGTGTTCGTCGGCAAGGCCCAGCTGGTCGACACGTTCAGCTCCACCCGGGACTACAAGACCGCGGGCTTCGGGACCGAGATCGTCGCGGTGCCGGTCAAGGCGACGGTCAAGGACATCGCCTCCGGCATGCTCAAGGCGAACGTGGTCCGCAGCACCGGGGCGTTCACCAAGGCCTTCAACGCCAAGACTCCGGCGCCCAAGATCGCGCCTGGCTACTACCAGCTGCGCGAGCACATGTCGGCTGCCTCGGCGGTCGCGCTGCTGCTCGACCCGGCCAGCAAGCTCCGTACCAAGGTCACCATCCCCGAGGGCACGCCGCTGACCAAGGCGCTGGGGCTGATCGCCGCCGGCACCACGCTCCAGCCCGCCGACCTGGCCAAGGCCTCGGCCGACCCCAACGCGCTGGACCTGCCCACCTGGGCCTCGCCGACCAAGCTCGAGGGCTTCCTCTATCCCGCGACCTACCAGTTCGACCCGCGGAGCAACGCCCTCGGCGCGATGCAGCAGATGGTCGCGGCCTTCAACGACGAGGCGGTCCTGCTCGGGCTGCAGGACTCGCTGGACAAGGTCCACCACACGCCGTACGAGGTGCTGACGATCGCGTCGATCATCGAGAAGGAGGCCGGCAAACCGGCTGACGGACCCAAGATCGCCCGGGTGATCTACAACCGGCTGGCCAAGAAGATGAAGCTGCAGCTGGACTCGACCCTCAACTACGTCCTGCCCGAGCGCAAGGGCCACCTGACCCAGACCGACCTGCAGAACCAGTCCCCGTACAACACCTATCAGCACCTCGGGCTGCCGCCGACGCCGATCGACTCGCCCGGGGAGAGGGCGCTCAAGGACGCGCTGACCCCAGCGGACGGCAACTGGACGTTCTTCGTGACGATCGACAAGCAGGGCGATGCCGAGTTCACCAACAACTATCAGACGTTCCTGCACTACAAAGCGGTGGCCAAGGCCAACGGCGTGATCAGTTGACCCGGAGGGCTGCCGTCCTCGGCTCGCCGATCGCGCACTCGCTCTCGCCGGTCCTGCACCTGGCCGCCTATGCCGACCTCGGCCTCGACTGGAGCTATGAGCTCATCGAGTGCGACGAGGCCGCCCTGCCGGGGCTGGTCGCCGGCTGCACCGCCGACCCGGACTGGGCGGGCCTCTCGCTGACCATGCCGTTGAAGACCCGTGCGCTGCAGCTCGCCGATCACCGCGCGCCGTCGGCGGACCTGGTCGGTGTGGCGAACACCCTGGTCATCGCGGCCGGCAGCACCACGGCGCACAACACCGACGTCGATGGCGTCGTACGGGCGCTGCACGAGCTCGGCGTGACCGTTCCGGCGGCGCCCTGGGTCCTCGGCGGTGGAGGCACCGCCCGCGCTGCGCTGGCCGCACTCGCCGCGTTGGGAGCCGTGACGGTGACCGTTGCCACCCGGCGGGCTGAGGCGTTGCCCGCCCTGCTCGCCCTCGGGGACCGGCTGCAGGTCGAGGTCGTGGGCCGGCCATGGCCACAGACGCACGAGCACCTGGCCGGGGCCGACCTGGTCGTCTCGACGACGCCGGCCGGAGCCACCGACGGGCTGGCGGCCGGCGGCTGGCGGCCCGACCTGCCGCTGCTCGACGTGGTCTACGCACCGTGGCCGACCGGGCTGGCCTCGGCCGCCGGCGCCGCCGGCGCGCAGGTCGTCGGCGGGCTGTCGATGCTGGTCGGCCAGGCCGCGGAGCAGGTCGAGCTGATGACCGGCCGGCCGGCGCCGGTGGCAGCCATGCGCCGCGCCGGCGAACGGGCCCTGGCCGCCCGTACGAAACACGACTGAAATCCCCGGCAGTGCCCCACGGGCCGGGCAGATAGGGCTGAGGAACCTGAGGAACCTTGCGCCAGGGGTTCAAGCAATCGGCCTCGTCCGCCGAAGGGAATCGGGAGGCTCCTGGTAGGACCACCAGGGCTGCGACGAGGAGTGGTGTGAGATGTCCGACCTGCGGCCGCTGTCCGGAGAACCTGTGAGCCGCTCCGGTCGGCTTGATCGCGTCGTCGCCGACCTGCTTTCCCAGGCACCAGAGATCGAGGCCGCTGCTGTGGTCTCGTTCGACGGTCTGCCGATGGTCTCGGCGCTGCCTGCCGGCATGAACGAGGACCGGGTTGCCGCCATGAGCGCAGCCCTGCTCTCGCTCGGTGAGCGGGCAGCTGAGGGACTCGGCCGAGGTGAGCTCTCCCAGGTCTACATCGAGGGCGAGTCAGGCACCGTCTACCTGGTCTCCTGCGACAACGAGGCGGTGCTGGTGGCGGTCGCCGCCGCCGGCGCGAAGGCCGGACTCATGCTCTACGAGGTGCGCCGCGCGGCGATCTCCGTGGCGAACGTGCTGCGTGAGGACGACGCCAGGGAGGACGCGGCCGCCCATGCGGCCCAGGCCCAGCAGCACGTCCACGACGTCATGGCCCAGCACCAGCAGCCGGCCGCCCCGCTCTACCACCAGCCCGGCCAGCCTCCCGTGGCGCCGGCGAACCTGCCCTCGTACGCGCCGGTCGGCGCTCCGGAGGGCAGCGGGAACGGGCACGGCCAGAACGGCAACGGTTGGACGTCCTACGCCCCCAGCTCGCCCCTGCCGGGCGAGCCCACCCCGTGGTCCTGACCTGCAACTGACCGCTAGTGCAGGACAAACCATGAGGCATTTTGAGATGAGGGAGTGGGCGTGAGACTCGAGGGCACACTCGACGCTTTCAGCCTCCCGGACATCTTCCAGCTGCTGAGCTTCACGAAGAAGACGGGCGCGCTGCACCTGCGCCGCGGTGACGTACACGGAGTCGTGTTCTTTGCCGCAGGATCCGTCACCGGAGCCAGCGCGGACCAGGGCCGTCAGGCTCTCGGCCGCAGGCTGGTCGGTGCCGGGCACGTCAGCGACGAAGCGCTGATGAACGCGGTCGACCGGGCTGCCGGGGATCCCGGCATCGGGCTGGCCAGGGCGCTGTCCGAGGCCGGCGCAGCCGACGGGTCGGTTCTGAGCTCGCTGATGGCCGAGCAGGCCATCGACTCGGTCTTCGACCTGCTCCGCTGGCCGGAGGGTGACTTCGGTTTCGTCGTCGACGAGTCCAACCCCGACGACCTCGGCGTCGCGCTACCCGTCGACGACGTGGTCAGCGAGGCCCGCCGCCGGCTGGACTACTGGCAGACCGTGTCCCGTACGATCCCCTCGCCCGACTCGGTCCTGGTCATCGCGCCGACCGCTCCGGCGGACCTTTCCATCAGCGACGACGAGTGGTCGATGCTCGGCCTGGTCGACGGCCGCCGCGGCGTGCACGAGCTGATCGCGCTCACCGGCCGCGGCGAGTTCACCTGTGTCTCGGCGCTCGCTGCGATGGTGGACCGCGGACTGCTGACCGTGCGGGCCGGCGACGACGGTGACGCGGCGACCGCCTTGATCCGCCGCCACCTGGTGCTCTCCCGGCTGGAGAGCGGCACCCCGGTCTCCTCGTCCTCCCTCGCGGCAGCGGTGTCCGGCACCTCGGACCCGGCGCCGGTCCAGCAGCAGGCCGAAGCGCCGGTGCCGGCCGGCTCGTCGATGACCGGGACCGCGATGCTGTCGAGCACGCCTTCGGCGGAGACCGCAGCGCGCCCGGAGGACCGCAACGTCACCCCGGCCCGGCCGGAGCCGTTCCTGCCCCGACGTACCCCCGACCACCCCGAGGATCATGTGCCAGCGTCAACGATGCACGCCGTCAACGCGCTCGGCGCCAGGTCCGGCGGGGGATCGGCCGGCTCGGTCGTCGGCAGCTCCGCCGTCGCCGCAGCCGTGGCGCCGGCAGCCTCGCCGCACATCGAGCGGGACCCGAGCGTGAACAAGAGTCTGCTGCTCCGTCTCATCGCCGGCGTACGGGGGTTGTGACATGTCGATGCGTCCGAGGCGCCGTTCCAGTGGTCAGGCCGTCAAGATCGTCGTGACCGGCCCGTTCTCCGCCGGCAAGTCCACCCTGATCCGCACCATCAGCGAGATCACCGTCCTGTCCACCGAGAAGGACATCACCGACGAGACCCGGTCGCGCAAGAGCGAGACCACGGTGGCGATGGACTTCGGCCGGATCACCATCGACAAGGACCTGGTCCTCTACCTGTTCGGCACACCCGGGCAGGACCGGTTCGACTTCATGTGGGAGATCCTCGGCGAGGGCATGATCGGCTACATCCTGCTGCTCGACGCGACCCGGATGGAGTCCCTCGACGAGGCGGTCGGCATCCTGGCGGCGTTCCGCAGGATGGCGCACGTACCGTTCGCGGTCGGCCTGAACCGGGCCGAGGACATGGAGCCGGGCACCGAGGCGCAGATCCGCGAGACGCTCCAGCTCGACGACAGCGTCCCCGT
>JAWWOM010000235.1:0-8115 GCA_033851655.1 Frankiales bacterium | reverse complement strand
GCCCATCGACAGGGCCGTGCCGCGGTAGACCCGGCCCTCGACCTCGACGTCGACATCGCCCGGGACGATCGGGGTGCACGGCCCCATGTCGACCGTGACCTGGTCCGGGGTCACCTCGACCGGCCGGGCCCCGCCGCGCGTCGCGATGGTGAACCGGCCGAGCGGCTCGAGGCCGGCGTCCACGAGGTAGCGGGCGAACACCCGGGCGCCGTTGCCGCACATCTCGGCCAGGCTGCCGTCCGCGTTGTGGTAGTCCATGAACCACGGTGCCTCCGCGGCTTGCCATGCGACGTCCTCGACGGCAGCGGTGGGCACCACCCGGATCACCCCGTCGCCGCCGATCCCGGCCCTGCGGTCGGTCAGCCGGCGGACCAGCTCAGGGGTGAGGGTCAGCCCGGCAGCGGCGTCGGGCAGCAGGACGAAGTCGTTCTCCGTCCCGTGTCCCTTCAGGAACTGCACCGGCGCCATGCCTCGATGTTAGAGCCTGCCGGCCCGCGCTATCCGCTGATCGCCGGTCCGCCACGGACCGGCTGCCCGGCGTGGGAGACGTCGACCGACCGCGGCCGCCAGCCCGACCCGCGGGCCAGCATCGCCCGGGCCCGCTCAGGGGTCTGTGGCGGGCTGAACAGGTAGCCGAACGCCCGGTCGCAGCCGAGGTCGACCAGCCGGGCGCTCTCCGCCCAGCTCTCGACCCCCTCAGCGACGACGTAGAGGTCGCGGGCGTGCGCGAGCCGGATCACCGACGCGACGATCGTGTCGTCGTCGAGGTCGCTGCCGACGCCCCGTACGAAGGACTGGTCGAGCTTGACGGCGTCCACGGGCAGGTCACCGAGGGTGGCCAGCGTCGAGTACCAGCTGCCGAAGTCGTCGATGGCCAGCCCGAGCCCCGCCTCCCGCAGCTCCTCGAGGATGCGGACGACGACGTCGGCGTCCTGGGCGAGGGTCTCCTCGGTGACCTCGATGCCGAGGGCGCCGCGCTCGAGGCCGTGTCGCTTCACCAGGCCGGCCAGCCGCTGTGCGAACCCAGGCTCCGCGAGCTGAAGGCCGGCGACGTTGACCCACAGCTGTCGCTGGCTCTCACTCGGCGGCAGCGACTGCCACGTCGCGGCTTCGCGGGCGCACTGCTCGAGCACCCACCAGCCGATCAGCGGCATCAGGCCGGCAGCTGACGCCACCGGCAGGAAGTCGGCCGGCAGCAGCACCCCCCGGTCAGGGTGACGCCAGCGCAACAGCGCCTCCATGCCGACCACGCCACCGCTGGCCAGGTCGATCTCGGGCTGCAGCTGCAGGACCAGGCTGCCGTCGTCCACGGACCGCTTGAGCTGGTGCACCAGGTCGACATCGAGCTGTCCCATGGGCACTCCTCTCGACGCCGTCGTCGACGGGTTGCGTCCCCCGTGAACGCGCTACCTGGACTATGTGCCTGAAATGCGCTCGAGCGCCAGACTTCGCAGATGTTCCCCAGCCGGAAGCCAGGTAATGGCCTGGTCACGCTTGAACCAGGACCGCTGCTTGCGGGCGAAACGCCGCGTAGTCTGCGTCGTCTCGGCGTACGCCGCTCCCTCGGACAGGCGCCCGTCCAGGAAGCCGAGCACCTGCGCGTAGCCCAGCGCGCGCCTGGCCGTGACGCCCTCGCGTAGGCCTTGGGCCTCCAGCCGGCGCACCTCGTCGACCAGCCCCCGCCGCCACATCACGGCCACCCGCTCCTCGATCCGCGCGTCCAGCAAGGCGTAGTCGATGTCGACACCGATCTGCACCGCGTCGTAGACCGGCCGCTCGCCCGGCAGGGTCGCGACGAACGGCTCGCCGGTCAGCTCGAAGACCTCGATGGCGCGCAGGATCCGGCGGCCGTTGCCGGGCAGGATGGTCGCCGCCGACGCCGGATCGACCTCGGCCAGCTGGGCGTGCATGGCCGGTGCGCCCAGCTCGGCGAGCTCAGCCTCGAGCCGGGCCCGTACCGCCGGATCGGTCCCGGGGAACCGGAGGTCGTCCAGGACCGCGCGGACGTAGAGCCCCGAACCGCCGACCAGCACCGGCGTGACACCGCTGGCGAGCAGCTCGTCGATCACCCCCCGCGCCAGCTCCTGGTAGGCCGCGACACTGGCCTCGCGGGTGACGTCCCAGACATCGAGCAGATGGTGCGGTACGCCCTGACGGTCGGCCGGCGGCGGCTTGGCGGTGCCGATGTCCATCCCCCGGTACAGCTGCATCGAGTCGGCGTTGACGACCTCGCCGCCCAGCGCCTGGGCCAGGGCGATGGCCAGGTCGGACTTGCCGGCGGCGGTGGGGCCGACGACGGCGACCACCCGCCCTGGGATGCGGTGCACGCCCACGAGTCTGCCCGGAACCCGGAAAATTGCCGGGGTCGATGCACCCTGCCGTGAGACGCTGAGGACATGCAGATCAGTCAGTCGCGCAAGCTCGCCACCGTTGCCTACGACATCCGTGGACCCGTGCTCGAGGAAGCCAAGCGACTCGAGGAGGAGGGGCACCGGGTCACGAAGCTCAACATCGGCAACCCGGCTCCGTTCGGCTTCGAGGCTCCGGACGAGATCCTGCGCGACGTGATCCACAACCTGCCGTCGGCGCAGGGCTACAGCGACTCCAAGGGGCTGTTCCCGGCGCGCAAGGCGGTGATGCAGTACTACCAGCAGGTCGGCGTCATGGACCTGGAGATCGACGACATCTACCTCGGCAACGGCGTCTCCGAGCTGATCGTCATGGCCCTGCAGGCGCTGCTCAACGACGGCGACGAGGTCCTCGTACCCGCTCCGGACTTTCCGCTGTGGACCGCCGCCGTGTCGCTGGCCGGCGGCAAGGCGGTGCACTACGTCTGCGACGAGGGCAACGGGTGGTTCCCCGACGTCGACGACATCGAGGCCAAGGTCACCGACCGGACCAAGGCCCTCGTCGTCATCAACCCGAACAACCCGACCGGCTCGGTCTACCCCGCCGAGGTCCTCGAGGCCATCGTCGAGGTCGCCCGCAGGCGGGGACTGCTCCTGATGTCGGACGAGATCTACGACAAGATTCTCTACGACGACGCCAAGCACGTGTGTACGGCCTCGGTCGCACCTGACCTGCTCTGCCTGACCTTCAGTGGCCTGTCCAAGGCCTACCGGGTCGCCGGCTTCCGCTCCGGCTGGATGGCGGTGAGCGGGCCGAAGGCGCACGCTCGCAGCTACATCGAGGGGCTCGACATCCTGGCCAACCTGCGGTTGTGCGCCAACGTGCCTGCCCAGCACGCGATCCAGACCGCACTCGGCGGGTATCAGTCGATCAACGAGCTGATCCTGCCCGGCGGCCGGCTGCTCGAGCAGCGCAACAAGGCCTACGAGATGCTCAACGCGCTGCCCGGCGTGAGCTGCACCAAGCCGATGGGCGCGCTGTACGTCTTCCCCAGGCTCGACCCGGCGGTCTACGAGATCGACGACGACCAGGAGTTCGTGCTGCAGCTGTTGCGCCAGCAGAAGATCCTGGTGGTGCAGGGATCCGGCTTCAACTGGCCGCGCACCGACCACATCCGCATCGTCACGCTGCCGCGGGTCGACGAGCTGGAGTACGCCATCAACAAGATCGGCGAGTTCCTCGCCGGCTACCGCAGCTAGTCAGCCCGCACCGGGCAGCCGCAGCCGCTCCAGGGGTACGAAGGTCATGCCGCTGTCCGCGCGGAGCGTGCTGACCCTGCCCTGGTCGTCGAAGGTGCAGGCGAGCGGTTCCCCGTACGAGCCGAAGCCGGTGCCGCCGGCGAACCGCAACGTCACGTCGTCGACGACGTCGAGCTCGACGATCCGGTCCGTCGGGTCGGCCGCCGTCGGCTTGATCAGGTAGAGCCGGCCGCCGAGCTGCGCGAGGTCGGCCACACCCCACAAGGAGGCGAACCGCCCGGTGAACCGGCGCAGGTCCTGGTCGGTCGGCGGGACCTTCAAGGCGACGTCCAGCAGGCGTACGGCCGCCAGGACGCACTCCTCCGCCGGGCCGTCGATGGCGTTGGTCAGCACGGAGACGGCGAACCGGTCCTCGGGGTCGGCGAGGGTCGAGGTGATGTGGCCGGGATAGCCGCCGCCGTGGCCGATCAGGGTCCGGTCCCCGATCGTGGTGAGCGCAAGCCCCAGCCCGTAGCAGTGGTCGTCGATCCCGACGTCCCACAACCGCTGCCGCATCTGGCGCTTCGACGCGTCGGAGAGCAGCCGTCCGTCGCCGGTGAAGTGGCCGGCGAAGTAGCGGACGACGTCCTCGGCGGTGGAGTAGAAGCCGGTCGCCGAAGCCATCGCCCGGGTGTCGACGTGCTCGATCGGGACCCGGCTCTCGGCGTACGCCAACGCCGTGTAGCCCGTGGCGTACTCGCTCAGCCGGGCTGGGTCGAGCTCGGGCCCGGTGTTCTGGAGACCGAGCGCGTCGACGACATGCCCTCGTACGTAAGCGTTGTACGGCTCTCCGCTGGCCTGCTCGATGACTGCACCCAGCAGCGAGTAGCCGATGTTGGAGTACTTGAACCGCTCGTTCGGTGAGAGGACCGCAGCGCCGGCCTCGAGTGCGATCGCCTGCAGCTGGTCCGCGTCCGGGAACGGATGGTAGCTCTGCCAGTGGTCGCCGTCCCTGCCGTCCCGTACGAGACCGCCGGCATGGGCGAGCAGCTCCCGGAGCGTCACCGTCGCGAGTGGCGAACCGGCCTCGGCCAGCCAGGGCAGCCGTGAGCCGGCCGGGTCGTCGAGACGCAGCCGGCCCTGCTCGGCCAGCTGGAGCACCGCCGTGGCGGTGAACGTCTTCGAGTGGGACGCGATGCGGAACAGATGGCTGGTGGTGAGCCGGCGGTCGGCCTCGACGTCGGCCAGACCGTAGGCAGCGGAGAACAGCACCTCGTCGCCGAGCAGGAAGGCGGCCTGGACGCCGGGGATGCGGAGGTACTGCTGGCGGAAGGCGAGCCAGGAGCCGAAGTAGTCGATGGCCTGCAGCGCCACCGAACGGTCGATCCGGGGCCGCTGCGACATGGGGACCAGCCTAGCCATCGCCGCCGGCCGGGCGGCACCGGCTCAGCTGACGGCGCGGTCCGCCGCCGGCTCGAGGGCGATGGTGGCGATCAGCGCGACGACGCGGCGGAGCCGCTCGACCTCGAGGGTGTACCAGACGCCCGAGGACCGACCGACGACCAGCGCCCGGTTGGCGTCGACCCGGCCGCCGGCGAGCTGACCGCTGTCGGTGTTGCCCATGCTCCAGGACACTCTGCCGAGCGGCAGGTCGGTCAGGTCGACGTCGGGGGCGTCGGCGCTGTGCATGAGCGGCCGGGCGCTGCCGTGACCATGGCTGACCAGGACGGCCCACTCGGCCGCGAAGACGTCGGCGGCCATGTCGGTCAAGGTGGTCAGCGCCCGGTGCGGCCGGGCGATCGCGTGCTCGAACAGGTCGATCTCGGGGTGGCTGCCCGGCGGCCGCCCCGTGGGCGCGAGCACCAGCAGGTCGACGCCGGGCTCGGCGTGCAGGGCCTTGGCCATCGCAGGGGCGCGCCCGGTGGGCAGGTCGAGGAGGAAGTCGTCGACCGCGCGTCCGGCCTCACGCTCCAGGACATCCACCCGTACGACGTCGGCGCCACTCGCCGCCATCACCCGGGCCACCTTGGCCAGCGAACCAGGACGGTCCGGCAGCGCAATTCTCACGCGGTGCAGCACGTACGCCTCCCCACGCCGGCGGCCAGTCGCTCGTCACGACGGCCATGGCCCATCGTCGGACGGTTCGCTTGCCGGGCGATTTCGGCCGGGCTACGGGGAGGTAACGTCGCGGCCGATGTGACCGACGGCCGAATCGACCAGGTAACCCGCGCAGCCTGGCCCCTCGGCCACGGGCCCGGTCGTGGCCGGCAGGCCGATCGAGGGCATGCCGAGGGTCACCCCGGTCGTGGGACCGCGCCCGGAGCGGGCCTCCCACGCGTCACCGGCGCGGGTCCGGCGCAGGCCGTGCACGACGTCGGCGACCAGGTGGTGCGGCGCGGCGTGGGTCACCTCGGCGGTGACCATGTCCCCGGGCCTCGGGCTGCTGCCCTCCGGCATCGCCACGTGCACCAACCGGTTGTCCGGGGCCCGGCCGCTGAGCCGGTGGGTCGCCTCGTCCTTGCGGCCCTCGCCCACGGAGACCAGCACCTCGAGGGTGCGCCCGACGAAGCTCTTGGCGTGCTGCCAGGAGATCTCGTCCTGGACCGCCATCAGCCGCATGTAGCGCTCCTGGACGACCTGCTTGGGCACCTGGTCGCCCATCGTCGCCGCCGGGGTCCCCGGCCGGACGGAGTACTGGAAGGTGAACGCGCTGGCGAACTGGGCCTCCCGTACGACGTCGAGGGTCTGCGCGAAGTCGGCCTCGGTCTCGCCGGGGAAGCCCACGATGATGTCGGTGGTGATCGCGGCATCCGGCATTGCCGCGCGGACCCGCTCGATGATGCCGAGGTAGCGGTCCTGCCGGTAGGACCGGCGCATCCGGCGCAGCACGTCGTCCGAACCGGACTGCAGCGGCATGTGCAGCTGGTGCATGACCGTCGGCGTCTCCGCCATGGCGGCGATCACGTCGTCGGTGAAGTCCTTGGGGTGCGGGCTGGTGAAGCGCACCCGCTCCAACTGCGGAACGGCCCCAACCGCTCTCAAGAGCTTGCCGAACGCGAGCCGGTCGCCGAACTCGACGCCGTAGGAGTTGACGTTCTGGCCCAGCAGCGTGACCTCGAGCACACCCTGCTCGACCAGCGCCTGCACCTCGGCCAGCACGTCACCCGGGCGGCGGTCCTTCTCCCTGCCGCGCAGGCTCGGCACGATGCAGAACGTGCAGCTGTTGTTGCAGCCCACGCTGATCGAGACCCAGGCGGCGTAGGACGACTCGCGCCGGGCGGGCAGGTTGGACGGGAAGGTCTCGAGCGCCTCGAGCAGCTCGACCTGGGACTCCTGCTCGACCCGAGCCCGCTCGAGCAGCGCCGGCAGCGAGCCGATGTTGTGCGTGCCGAAGACCACGTCGACCCACGGCGCCCTGGCCACGATCGTCGCCTGGTCCTTCTGGGCGAGGCAACCGCCGACCGCGATCTGCATCGCCGGGTTGGCAGCCTTGGCCGGCGCCAGGTGGCCGAGGTTGCCGTACAGCTTGTTGTCGGCGTTCTCCCGCACCGCGCAGGTGTTGAACACCACCAGGTCCGGGCTCGCGTCCTGCTCGGCACGGGCATAGCCGGCCTGCTCCAGCAACCCGGAGATCCGCTCCGAGTCGTGGACGTTCATCTGGCAGCCGTAGGTCCGGACTTCGTACGTCAGCACGGTTAAGAGGGTACGTGCTCCAGCCCCGGCTGCCGGGCGGGCGGAGCTCAGCGGGCGTGCTCGATGGCCCGGGACTCGCGGACGACGGTCACCCGGATCTGGCCGGGGTAGGTGAGCTCGTCCTCGATCTGCTTGGCGATGTCGCGCGCGATGACCTGGGCCTGGATGTCGTCGACGGCGTCCGGCAGCACCATCACCCGCAGCTCGCGGCCGGCCTGCATGGCGAACACCTTCTCGACGCCCGGCTTGCTGGTCGCGATCTCCTCGAGCCGCTCGAGCCGCTTGACGTAGCTCTCGAGGCTCTCGCGCCTGGCCCCGGGCCGTCCGCCGCTGATCGCATCCGCCGCCTGGGTGAGCACGGCCTCGACGGTACGGACCTCGACCTCGCCGTGGTGGGCCTCGATCGCGTGCACCACGTCCTCGTGCTCCCCGTAGCGCCTGGCCACCTCGGCGCCGATCAGCGCGTGGCTGCCCTCGACCTCGTGGGTCAGCGCCTTGCCGATGTCGTGCAGCAGCGTGCCCCGCTTGATCAAGGCCACCGGCAAGCCGAGCTCTGCCGCCATGATGCCGCCGAGGTGTGCCGACTCGACCAGGTGCTTGAGCACGTTCTGCCCGTACGAGGTCCGGTAGCGCAGCCGGCCGAGCAGCGCGACCAGGTCGGGGTGCATGTCCGTGATGCCGACCTCGACCAGGGCGTCCTCGCCGGCCCGAAGGCAGAGCGCCTCGACCTCGCCCTTGCTGCGCTCGTACATCTCCTCGATGCGCTGGGGGTGGATGCGCCCGTCGAGCACCAGCTTCTCGAGCACCAACCGCGCCGTCTCACGCCGGACCGGGT
>JAWWOM010000226.1:0-23523 GCA_033851655.1 Frankiales bacterium | reverse complement strand
GAGTGCGTGGTCAGGTCGAAGTCGGTCCGGTTGGCGATGCCCTCGAGCTCGCCCCACTCGTTGCCGGCGAAGTTGAACCGGTACTCGATGTCGACGGTCCGCTTCGAGTAGTGCGAGAGCTTGTCCTTGGGGTGCTCGAAGAGCCGCAGGTTGTCCGCCTTGACGCCAAGGTCGGTGAACCACGCGAGCCGGGTGTCGATCCAGTACTGGTGCCAGGTCTCGTCGGTGCCGGGCTCGACGAAGAACTCCATCTCCATCTGCTCGAACTCGCGGGTACGGAAGATGAAGTTGCCCGGCGTGATCTCGTTACGGAACGACTTGCCCTGCTGGGCGATGCCGAAGGGCGGCTTGCGCCGGGCCGCCTGCTGGACGTTGAGGAAGTTGATGAAGATGCCCTGGGCGGTCTCTGGCCGGAGGTAGGCCAGGCCGGACTCGTCCTCGACCGCGCCGAGGAAGGTGCGCAGCAGACCGTTGAACATCTTGGGCTCGGTGAACGAGCCCTTGGTCCCGCAGTTGGGGCAGTTCAGCTCGGCCAGGCCGGTCGGCGGGCGGCCGTGCCGGGATTCGAAGGCCTCCGCCAGGTGGTCGGCACGGAACCGCTTGTGGCAGGACTGGCACTCGGTCAGCGGGTCGACGAACTCGCGGACGTGGCCGGAGGCCTCCCAGACCTCGCGGGCCAGGATCACGCACGAGTCGAGGCCGACGATGTCGTCACGGCCCTGCACCATCGAACGCCACCACTGCCGCTTGATGTTGTTCTTGAGCTCGACCCCGAGCGGCCCGTAGTCCCAGGACGCGCGCAGTCCGCCGTAGATCTCACTGCTCGGGAAGACGAAACCCCGCCGCTTGGAAAGGCTGACGATGGTGTCCATGCGGTCAGCGTTCTTGCTGTTCGCGGGTGCGGGGGCCATGGGAAGCTCCATCCGGCTGGCGGTCGGCGGGTGACCAGGCAGGTTACCGCAGCCGGGACGACTGTCGGCAGCCGCGGCTAGGGTTTTCGGCATGAGCACCGCCCTGAGACCCGTCGACGAGGACGAGCTGGTCCTCCGCTCCGGCCGCCATCCGCTGGTCCGCCACCTCGCGCCGCACCGCGTTCCCGGCGACACGGCCTGGTCGTACGGGGCGGCCGTCGCCCTCGTCAACGGCTACTGGGACGGCGCCGACGAGGGCGGCGACATCATGGTCGTGGGACCGGCGCAGGACGCCGCGCGGTTGGCACAGGCACTTGCCGAGGAGCAGCGGCGGCCGATGTCGCTCCCTGCCGCTGCGTTCGCGCTGCTGCCGGACGGCCTTCTCACCGATCCGCACGGCTGGGGGTTCCGGTGGGTCGACTCCCCGGTCGGTGCCGACCCGGCAGCTGCCGGCTGGCTCAGCCCCGCGGACGCCGACGACGAGGTACGGCGGCTGCTCGACGATGCCTTCCCCGACGCCTCGTTCAAGCCCGGCTCCCCCCGGATCCGAGCCTGGGCAGGCGTCAGGGACGAGACCGGCCGGCTCATCGCCTGCGCGGCCGACACCACCGAGACGCCCGGCGTCGGCTTCGTGGCGGCCATCACCGTGCGCCCTGACCTGCGCGGGCAGGGCCTCGGCCGGCGGGTCACCGGCTGGACGCTCGATCGGCTGGCCGAGCGCGAGGGGCTGGCAGCGCTGTGGCACTACGGGGGCAACCGGTCGGCCGCCCGGGTCTACGACGCGCTGGGCATGCACCGGCTGGACATGGTTGCCGCAAAGCCAGGGGCGCCCGCAGAGCCGCAGGTCAGCTGAGATCGCGGCCGGGCGCCGCACGGTCGGCGTCCGCGGCTCTGGCACTGACACCCTCACCGACCGGGTCGAGCCCGTCCGCCAGCAGGACCTCGTACGCGCTGACCTCGTCCAGGGCCAGTCCGAGCAGCGGCGCCGCGTTCACCTTGACGTCATAGGCCGACAGCGCCCGCCTGTAGGCCCCGACGCCGTCCCACTCCGTCTGGACGATCCAGGCCAGCGGATCCTCGACCGCGCGGCCCACCCTGCCGCTGCGGTAGCCGCGGCAGGCGGCCAGCGCCGCCACCGCCCGGCCGGCGTCGGCGAGGAACCGCTCGCCGTCCTCGTCGGCGACACGGAACCGGGTGACGACGAGCACGGGCACTCCTGGGTGGTCGCGGGACATCTGGCAGGATCGTCCCACCCGCCGCAGCCGACAGGAGCAGCACCGTGAGCCCGTCCCCGTTCATGACCCCGGACGCGGGTCCCGTACGGGCACGCATCGAGCGCCGGTCCGCCCTCGTCGTGATCTGGCTGGCCCACGTGCCGCGGCTGGTGCCCCCGCTGGTGGTCGTCGTGGTCTTCTTCGCCGGCCTGGTCCTGCCAGGGGTCACAGGGGCCGTCCTGCTCCTGGTGACGGTCGCGATGATGGGGATGCTGAGCTATCTCGCCTGGCCATCGGTGCCGGCCCAGCTGCGGGTGTTCAGGCTGGTCGTCCTGCTCGCGCTGTTCGGCTTCGCCCTGACCAAACTGGGGTGAAACGGAGAGAAACGGAGTTCTGTCCCCCAAGCCAGACCTCGTGGGGATCCAGAAACGTTTTCGAAAAGCCGACGACTCTAGGGACAGTGCCGTACGACTCCGGCACCGGACCAGGAGGACCGAGCAACATGGCCAAGACCTTGCGCAGCGCCAGCGTGCTGCTTTCCGTGATCGCAGTGGGCTTCGGCTTCGCCCCGTCGCTCACCGGCACGCACGCGGCCCTTCCGGCAGCGAACGCCGCAGCAGGGGCGGCCACTGCGCCGAGCATGGTGCTCGACACCGTGGGTTCGCCGCACTGGTACAGCGCGAACATCACCGCCTCCCACTACTCCTCGCCCGCGGTCTCCCCCGTCGGCCCGAACGGCCAGGTCGAGATCATCGACGGCTTCCCCGACGGAACCGTCCAGGGCTGGTCCACCGACGGCGCGCACCTGTGGACCTTCAACACCGGCGCGGGCGCCGTACAGGCCTCCCCGGTCGTCGTCGACCTCAACGGCGACGGCCGCCTCGACGTGATCACGGCCAACACCGCAGGCAACGTCTGGGGCTTCACGCCCTCGCTCGGCAACAAGGTGATCTTCAAGAAGAAGACGGGTGACGGCGTCCATGAGCCGGGCGACTTCGCCACCCCGGCAGTGGCCGACATCAACAAGGACGGCAAGCTCGACGTCATCGAGACCAGCTGGGACCACCACATCCACGTCTGGAGCGGCAAGGGCACCCACAAGGAGCTGCCCGGCTTCCCGGTCTTCCTGCAGGACACCTCGTGGTCCAGCCCGGCGGTCGCGGACATCGACGGCGACGGCTGGCCGGAGATCGCGTTCGGCTACGACTGCGCCGGCGTCGCCGGCCAGAACTGCCACCCGCACCCCGGCGGCTACGTCGGCGTGCTGCGCCACGACGGCAAGTGGCAGAAGGGCTGGCCCAAGTGGGAGCCCCAGGTGATCTGGTCCAGCCCGGCCATCGTCGACCTGATGAACAACGGCAAGAAGGAGGTCGTCGTCGGTACCGGCGCGATGCCCTTCAGCACCGGCCGCAAGTTCCTGGCCTTCAGCTCGGCCGGCAAGGCCCTCGCCGGCTTCCCGTCCACCCAGAGCGAGGAGGTCACCTCCTCGCCAGCGGTCGGTGACGTCGACGGTGACGGCAAGAAGGACATCGTCTACACCACCAACGACGGCATCCTGCGGGTGCTGAACCGGGCCGGCAAGATCACCGCGAGCACCTGCCTCGCCGGCAGCTGGCACACCTGCCCGATCAGCTACCGGGCCAACGCCTCGATCGTCGACGTCAACAACGACGGCAAGATGGACATCGTGGTCGGCAACGAGCTCAGCATCGCGGTCTACGACAAGGTCGGCGGCCAGCTGGTCAAGCAGCACGTGTACGGGACCTACGGCTACCTGCCCGGCGCCTTCGTCGGCTCGCCCACGGTCACCCAGGTCGGCAACCAGACCTGGATCGTCGCCGCCACGACCAAGCCGGGTGCGCTCAACGTCGGCAAGATCTTCGTGTGGAAGCTCGACAACACCATGGGCAAGGCGCCGTGGCCGACGTTCAAGCAGAGCTTCGCCCGACTGGGCGTCGCGCACTAGGCAGGCCGGTCACAGCGCTGCGGGCGGAGCCACCTGGTTGGGCAGGGCTCCCCCGTACCGCCGGTCCCGGCTGGCGTAGACCTCGAGTGCACGCCAGAAGGCCCGCCGGTCGTAGTCGGGCCACAGGGTGTCCTGGAAGACCAGCTCGGCGTAGGCCGACTGCCAGAGCAGGAAGTTCGACGTCCGCTGCTCGCCGGAGGGCCGGATGAACAGGTCGACGTCGGGCATGTCCGGCTCGTCGAGGTAGCGGCCCAACGTCTTCTCGGTGATCTTGTCCGGGTCGAGCCGGCCGGCAGCGACCTCTCGGGCCATCGCGGCTGCTGCGTCGGCGATCTCGGCCCTGCCGCCGTAGTTGACGCACATGGTCAGGGTCAGCTTGTCGTTGTCGCGGGTCAGCTCCTCGGCGATCTCGAGCTCATGGATCACCGAGCGCCACAGCCGCGGACGGCGACCGGCCCAACGGACCCGTACGCCGAGGTCGTGCATCTCGTCCCTGCGCCGGCGGATCACGTCGCGGTTGAAGCCCATCAGGAAGCGCACCTCCTCCGGCGACCGCTTCCAGTTCTCGGTCGAGAAGGCATAGGCCGACAACCAGCCGACCCCGGACTCGAGCGCGCCCTCCACGACGTCGAAGAGCGAGGCCTCACCGCGGGTGTGTCCCTCGGTACGGGGCAGCCCACGCGCCTTGGCCCAGCGGCCGTTGCCGTCCATCACGATCGCGACGTGCCGCGGCACCAGGTCCTTGGGGATCGGGGGCGGAGTCGCTCCGGACGGGTGCGGGGTCGGCGCGCGGTAGTGCCTGCGGCTCATGCCCGCTCCACCAGCGACAGGGAGCGCAGCCCCCGCTCGAGGTGCCACTGCAGGTAGGCCGCGACCAGGCCGCTGGCCTCACGCCGGTGCCGCGGGTCGCTCGCGTCGGCCGCCACCCATTGCGAGTCCAGCAGTGCGGCGAGCAGGTCCATCGACTCGCGCGACGGGGTGACGGCCCCCGAAGGACGGCAGCCGGCGCAGACCACACCCCCGGCGGACGGGGCGAAGTAGCGGTGCGGGCCCTCGAGGCTGCACCGGGCACACGTGTCCAGCGACGGCTCGTAGCCCGAGACGGACAGCGCCCGCAGCACAAAGGCGTCGAGCACGAGCGGAGGCTCGTGCGCACCTTCGGAGAGGGCACGCAGTGCTGCCACCAGCAGCAGGAACAGCCGCATCGAGGGCTCGCGCTCCTCGGCGGTCAGCCGCTCGGCGGTCTCCAGCATCGCCGTCCCCGCGGTGTAGCGCCCGTAGTCGGTGACGATGTCGCTGCCGAACGGGGTGACGATCTCGGCCTGGGTGACGATGTCCAGCTCGCGGCCGGCGTAGAGCAGGCAGTCGACGTGGCTGAACGGCTCGAGGCCTGCGCCGAACTTGGACTTCGTACGGCGGACGCCCTTGGCCACGGCGCGGACCCGGCCGGTCCGCCGGGTGAGGATCGTGATGATGCGGTCGGCCTCGCCGAGCTTCTGCACGCGCAGCACGACGCCGTCGTCCCGGTAGAGAGTCACCCGAGCATTGTCTCTCGTCCCGGTGTCACGCGTGCGTGTGACATGCGCGCGAACGTCGGCGGGTCTAGCGTCGAAAGCCCGGTTCGCGACCGTCCGCCCATCTCGAAACCGGCCCAGCCATCAAGGGACCCGTCATGGCCGACACTGAATCCCGCACGCCCGCAGCCACGTCAGCACCGGTGCAGATCCGGCCCCGCAGTCACGGCTCGACGCCACGTGGCCTCGGGCTCGTACCCTCGTCGTCGTTCACCGAGGGCCGGTTCGGCCGGATGTTCCGGGACGTGCCGGTGTACGAGCACGACACCCGCCAGCTGGACGCGCTGGCCAAGTCGATGATCGCCCCGATCGACCTCAGGGACACCACACCGGTGGTTGCCGGCGCCGTCGACGAGGACGAGAACCCGGTGATACCAGCCGGTTTCACCTACCTCGGCCAGTTCATCGACCACGACATCACGTTCGACCCTGCCTCCAGCCTGCAGCGGCAGAACGACCCGGACGCCCTGCACGACTTCCGCACCCCCCGGTTCGACCTGGACTCGGTCTACGGCCGAGGTCCTGCCGACCAGCCCTACCTCTACCAGAGCGACGGCGTACGGATGCTGCTCGGCCGTGACGTCGATGGCGGACCCGCGGGGGCGGCAAACGGGCCGGACCTGCCGCGGAACTCCCTCGGCAGGGCCTTGACCGGTGACCCGCGCAACGACGAGAACCTCATCGTCAGCCAGCTGCAGAGCCTGTTCCTGCGGTTCCACAACAAGTTGGCCGAGCAGGTCGCCGCGGCCGGGCTGACCGGAGCCGACCTGTTCAAGGAGACCCAGCGGCTGGTCCGGTGGCACTACCAGTGGGTCGTCGTGCACGACTTCCTCGGCCGGGTCGTCGACGGGGCCGGCGGTGGAGCGACCCTCAGCCACAGCGTCGTCGACGACGTCCTGCGGACCGACGTCTACGGGACGAGCGGCGGCGACGTGCGCCGCACCAGGGCCCGGCTCGAGTTCTACGCACCGAAGGTCGACCCGTTCATGCCGGTGGAGTTCTCGGTCGCCGCCTACCGGTTCGGCCACTCGATGGTCCGGCCGTCGTACTTCATCAACGACGTCGTGAAGGCGGCCCGCAACAACGCCCGGATCCCGATCTTCTCGGCCAGCACCGGGCCGCTGGACAACCTCAACGGCTTCCGGCCGCTGCCGGACAGGTGGGGCATCCAGTGGAAGTACTTCTACGACGCCGGCGGCGCAGGCGCGGAGCCACCGCAGCGCTCGTACAAGATCGACACCCAGCTGGTGAACCCGCTGGGCGCGCTGCCGGCGGCACCGGACATGCCGTCGCTGGCGCTGCGCAACCTGATCCGCGGCGCCCGGCTCGCGCTGCCCTCGGGTCAGACCGTCGCCCGGGCGATGGGGATCACCCCGCTCACCGACAGCCAGCTCGGTATCGACACCGTCGCGCCGGACTACAAGGGTGACAGCCCGCTGTGGCACTACATCCTCAAGGAGGCCGAGGTGCTCGCCGAAGGGCACCACCTCGGCCCGGTCGGCGGCCGGATCGTCTGCGAGACGCTGGTCGGGCTGCTCGCCGGCGACCCGCTGTCCTACCTGCGGGTCGAGCCGGGTTGGCAGCCTGAGCTCGCCGTCAACGGCCAGTTCGGCATGGCGGAGCTGGTGGCGTTCACCGAGGGGAGCACCGTGGCGCCCACGGGGCCTCGTGCTCCGGCAATGGCCGGCAGCGGACGCGACACCAGCTGAGCCGAGGTCCGGCCCCTCAGGACCTGGTGCCGGGGTGACTCTGCGTTGCCCGCCCCGGGCGGGCAACGCAGAGCCTGGCTGGGACTAGTCACCTGGCGGGTCTCAGTCGGCAGAGAGTCTGCGCTGCCCGCCCGGAGCGGGCAACGCAGAGCCGCGCAGGAAGGCCCCGAGCTCCCTCCGCTGCTCGGGACCACCGCGGAAGCCGCCGGCCCGGCTACCCTGCCGCGCAGCGCCTGCTCAGCTGTCAGAAGCCCAGCTTGCGCAGCTGCTTGGGGTCGCGTTGCCAGTCCTTGGCGACCTTGACGTGCAGGTCCAGGTAGACCTTGGTGCCCAGCAGCGCCTCGATGTGCTTGCGCGAGTGGGTGCCGACGGCGCGCAGCCGGCTGCCTTGCGGGCCGATGACGATGCCCTTCTGCGAGTCCCGCTCGACGTAGAGCACCGCATGGATGTCGACCATGTCCTCGCGGCCCTCGTGCGGCAGCATCTCCTCGATGGTGACAGCGATCGAGTGCGGCAGCTCGTCCCGAACCCCCTCTAGCGCTGCCTCGCGGATCAGCTCGGCGATCATGACCAGCTCGGGCTCGTCGGTCAGCTCACCGTCGAGGTAGAGCGGCGGGCTCGGCGGCAGATGGGTGACGAGAACGTCTGCCACGACGGAGGTCTGGAAGTCGGTGAACGCGGACACCGGCACCACGTCGGCGAAGTCCATCAGCCGGGAGATGGCCATCAGCTGGCCGGCCACAGACTCCTTGCCGACTTTGTCGATCTTGGTGACCAGCGCGACGACCGGCGTCTTGAGCTCCTTGAGCTGGCCGACGATGAACTTGTCGCCGGGCCCGATCTTCTCGTCGGCGGGCACGCAGAAGCCGACCACGTCGACCTCGGCGAGCGTCGTACGGACGACGTCGTTGAGGCGCTCGCCCAGCAGGGTCCTCGGCTTGTGCAGGCCGGGCGTGTCGACCAGGATCAGCTGGGCGTCGGCACGGTGCACGATTCCCCGTACGGCATGGCGGGTGGTCTGGGGCCGGTTGGACGTGATCGCGACCTTCTGCCCCACGAGCGCGTTGGTCAACGTGGACTTTCCCGCGTTGGGTCTGCCGACGAAGCAGGCGAACCCGGCGCGGAACGGGACTTGTGTCACAGCTCTCCTCGTACGACGGCGAAGACGGTGGTGTCGTGCCAGCCGACGAGCGGCCGGAGCCGGACGTGGGGCAGGTCGGTCACGCGGTCTCCGCCTCCGACCCGACATGGACGATCTGCACCAGCACGCCGTCGGGGGCCGCCAGCAGCACGGGCGTCAGCGGCCCGAACTCGGCGATGACGGCCACGTCGTCGGTCCCGAGGGAGAGACCCGGGGAGACCAGGGCCACGGCTTCGAACCTCCGCGCGCCGGAGGACACCGCTGCGGCAAGGGCCGCCCGTACGGCGGAGGTGGTCAACCGCGGGTCGGCGTTCTCGACCGTGCCGGCGGCGTAGGTGCGCCCGTCGGTGTCGCGGACGGCAGCCCCCTCGACCACGCCGGTGTAGGGCGCGTAGGCCCGTTGCCGGGCGACCCTGGCCAGGGTGAGGATCTTGGCGTCCTCCGGATCGAGGGGGTCGGCCGGCTGGTCAGGACCGGGCATCTGCTGGCTCCGTCTCGGGTTCGGTGTCCGGGTCGGCCACGTCGACCACCCGCCGGACCACGACCGTACCGATCTGGTTGCGTCGCCCGGCGGCCCGTTCGGCGGTCAGCACCAGGCCGTCCACCCGGGCCTCGGCACCGGGGATCGGCACCCGGCCGAGCGCGCTGGCCAGCAGTCCGCCGACGGTATCGATGTCCTCGATCTCGATGTCGGTCCCGAACAGCTCGTTCAGCTCGTCGATCGGCAGCCGCGCGGTGACCCTCATCGTGTGCTGGTCCAGGGTCTCCACTCGCGGCAGCTCCCGGTCGTACTCGTCGGTGATCTCGCCGACGATCTCCTCGAGGATGTCCTCGATGGTGACCAGGCCCGCGGTGCCGCCGTACTCGTCGACGACGACCGCGACGTGGATGTGCCGGGCCTGCATCTCGCGCAGCAGCTCGTCGACCGGCTTGGAGTCGGGGACGAACGTGGGCGGGCGCATGACCTGCTCGACCCGCATGGTGTTCTCGCTGTCGCGGACCTCGTGGGTGCGGCGGACCAGGTCCTTGAGGTAGATGATGCCGACGATGTCGTCCTCGTTCTCGCCGAGCACCGGGATCCTCGAGTAGCCGCTGCGCAGGCACAGGGACAGCGCCTGGCGCAGGGTCTTGTCGCGGCCGATCGAGACGATGTCCGGCCGCGGGACCATGACCGATCGCACGATGGTGTCACCCAGCTCGAAGACACCGTGGATCATCGCCCGCTCACCCGACTCGATGAGGTGCCGCTCCTCGGCCAGGTCGACCAGGTCGCGCAGCTCCTCCTCGGTGTTGAACGGTCCCTCGCGGAAGCCGCGGCCCGGGGTCAGCGCGTTGCCGAGCAGGATCAGCAGCCGGGGAACCGGGCCGAGCAGCCGGTTGAGGGCCACGGCCAGTCCAGCGGTGGCCAGGCTGACCGAGTCGGCATGCTGCAGGCCGACGGTACGGGGCGCGACGCCGATCAGCACGTAGGCGGCGACGGTCATCGCGGCGACCGCGACGAGCACGGCCGCCCAGTCCGAGGAGAACCAGTGCGTGCACAGGATCGCCGCGAGGACGGTGGCCGTGAGCTCCATGATGGTGCGCACCAGCAGCAGCAGGTTGAGGTAGCGGGTCAGGTCGGCCGTCACCTGCTGCAGGTGCCGCCAGCCGCGCCGTCGGTCCTTGCGCGAGTCGTCCACCTGGACCCGGGAGACCCGGGTGAGGGCGGCCTCGGAGGCGGCCACGACTCCGGCGAGCAGGACAAGGACGATCGACGCGACCAGCAGGGCAAGGTCGCTCAGGTTCACGGGGATTCGCTCCCGGACGTCGGCGCCGGTTGTTCGTTCCAGGCCGCGAGCAGCTGTCCCTGCAGGCCGAACATCTCCTGGGCCTCGTCCGGCTCGGCGTGGTCGTAGCCGAGCAGGTGCAGGACACCGTGCGTGGCGAGCATGTGCAGCTCGGCCGTCGTCGAGTGGCCGGCCTCGACCGCCTGCTTGGCCGCCACGTCGGGACAGAGCACGACGTCGCCGAGCAGCGCGGGGCCGGCCTCCTGCTCGTCGTCCTGGGGACCACGCGAGATGTCGATCTCGTCCATCGGGAAGGCGAGCACATCGGTGGGACCGGGCTCGTTCATCCACTTGACGTGCAGCGCCTCCATGGCCGGTACGTCCACCAGCAGCACGGAGAGCTCGGCCAGCGGGCTGACGCCCATGCGGCCGAGGACGAACGTCGCCAGCCGGGACAGCGCGGCCTCGTCGATGTCGACGCCGGACTCGTTGGCCACCTCGATGGACACGGTCACTCCTCCGGGCTGGTGCGCGCTACGGGCCGCGGCCCGCGTGAGAGAGACGCAGCAGGTTGGTCCTTCAGCTCGTCGTAGCGGCCGTAGGCGTCGACGATCTCGGCGACCAGCCGGTGCCGTACGACGTCCTCGCTGGACAGGATCGAGAAGTGGACGTCGTCGATGCCGTCGAGGATGTCCCGTACGACCCGCAGCCCGGAGGTGGTGCCGTGGGGCAGGTCGGTCTGAGTGACGTCGCCGGTCACCACGATCTTGGAGCCGAAGCCCAGCCGGGTGAGGAACATCTTCATCTGCTCGGCGGAGGTGTTCTGCGCCTCGTCCAGGATGATGAACGCGTCGTTGAGCGTACGGCCGCGCATGTAGGCGAGTGGCGCCACCTCGATCGTCCCGGCCGCCATCAGCCGGGGGATCGACTCGGGATCGATCATGTCGTGCAACGCGTCGTAGAGCGGCCGCAGGTAGGGATCGATCTTGTCGTAGAGCGTCCCCGGCAGGAAGCCCAGCCGCTCGCCGGCCTCGACCGCCGGGCGGGTCAGGATGATCCGGTTGACCCGCTTGGCCTGCAGCGCCTGGACGGCCTTGGCCATCGCGAGGTAGGTCTTGCCGGTGCCGGCCGGGCCGATCCCGAAGATCACCGTGTTGTTGTCGATCGCGTCGACGTAGCGCTTCTGGTTCAGCGTCTTGGGCCGGATCGTCTTGCCCCTGCTGGACACGATGTTGAGCGTCAGGACGTCGGCAGGGCGCTCGACGGTCCCCCGGCGGACCATGGCCAGGGTGCGCTCGACCGCGTCCGGCGTCAGCGGCTCCCCCTGGTCGAGCAGCGCGATCAGCTCGTCGAAGACCCGGGTCACCACGGCGGCCTCGGCGGCGGTGCCGGTGACCGTGATCTCGTTGCCACGCACGTGGATGTCGGTCGAGAACGAGCGCTCGATGACGGCTAGCAGCTCGTCCCGGGAGCCGAGCAGGCTCACCATGGAGTGCGATCCAGGGATGACGATCTTGGTCTGGACCTGCGGCGGCGGTGACGATGTCGGCATAGGGGCGTGGCCTGGCGGCCGGTCAGCCTGCCTTCGGACTCGGGTACGGGACTGCACGATCCTACCCGGGCGGCCAGCGCAGGTCGCGTCCACCGAGAACGTGGGCGTGCGCGTGGAACACGGTCTGCCCGGCATCGCGGCCGGTGTTGATCACCACCCGGTAGCCACGCTCGGTCAGCCCTTCGAGCGTTGCCACGGCGTCTGCGGTCACCATCAGGTCGGCGAAGGCCGCCGGATCGGCCACCGCGAGCGTCGTGGCATCGGGGTAGTGCGCCTTCGGGATGACCAGGACGTGGGTCGGGGCGGCCGGGCTGATGTCACGGAAGGCGAGGCTGTGCACCGTCTCCGTGACGACCGTCGACGGCACCTCGTGCGCGACGATCCGGCAGAACAGGCAGTCGGGATCCGGTACGGGTTGGCTCACGGCTCCCCATTCTCGTACGGGCCCGGCGGCGGCGGTGGAGGCGGCGGCCCGGGCGTCTGGCTGCCCCAGTCGTGGTCGGCGTCCGGCTCCGGCGGCGTGTAGAAGCCGGCGGCCGGCGGCCCGAGCGGCGCCGGCGGCACCTCGGCGCCGGCCAGCGCCGGCAGCTTGCGGTCCCGGGTCAGGTAGAGCCCGGCCACTCCGGCCGCCAGGGCCACCCCCGCCAGGACGGCCACGATCGCAAGATAGCTGGACAGGCCCCTGCCGGTGCCGCCTCCGGTGTTCGTGACGGGCGGCAACGAGACCTTGGGCACAACGGTCGCGGCAGCTGAGGCGGTGGCAGCAGCAGAGGCCGAGGCCACCGGGACGATGCTGTCGGACGATGACGGGATCGGGACCCGCGAGAGCGTCGTGCCGCCGACGGTGGTGGGCCCGCTGCCGCCGTTGCCGGAGGAACCGGTCGTGGTCTGGGTGACGTGGTGCGTCGTCGTGGGCGCAGCGGTGTGCGTCGTCGGGGCCGAGGTCTTCGTGGGCGTGGCCGACTTGCTGGGCGTCTTCGAGGGGGTCTTCGAGCCGGTCGGCGTCTTCGAGGCGGAGGTCTTGGTGCCCGTGGGCGTCGCGGACTTCGAGGTCGTCGCGGTGGTCGTCGGGGCCGCCGTCGTCGTCGGAGCCGGAGTCGTGGTGGCAGCGGTGGTCGCCAGAGGCGCCGCCGTCGTCGTCGGGGCAGCGGTCGTCGTCGCCGGTGCGCTGGGAACGGCGGCTGCGAGGCCGCCCCCGCTCAGCACCGCGACGGCCGCCGCGACAGCCAGCGTCGCGGTGGTCAGTCTCACCTGGGGAACTCGCACGTGTTGACTCCTCTCCCGGCGGGATGCTAGCGGTCCTGTCTGCGGATCGCGTGAGGCCCTCGGTAAACCGTGGTCACCGGGCGCGCGTCGTACGGGCATGATCGGAGCCGTGGTGAGCGACCGGGACCCGCCAGTCCCACACTCCGAGGCTCCTTCATGGTCCGACGCCGACGGCGCCCTGACCATGATCTACACCGCGCAGTACCGCTCGCTCGTGCGCCTCGCCTCCTTCCTGCTGCGCGACCCGGGGCAGGCCGAGGAGGTCGTCCAGGACGCATTCGTGGCGATGCACGCGTCCTGGCGGCGGCTGCGCGACCCGGACAAGGCCGAGTCCTACCTCCGCCAAGCCGTCGTCAACCGGTCGAGATCCGGGCTGCGCCGGCGCAAGGTCGAGGCCAAGCACGCACCGAAGTCCACCCCGGACGCCCCGAGCGCCGAGTACGGGGCCTTCGGCGAGCTCGACCGCAGCGCCGTCATCGACGCGCTCCGCGACCTGCCGCAGCGGCAGCGCGAGGTGCTCGTGCTGCGCTACTACGGCGACCTGAGCGAGGCGCAGATCGCCGAGACGCTCGGGATCAGCACCGGCGCCGTCAAGAGCCACGCCTCACGCGGGATGTCCGCGATGCGTACCACCTTGGAACCCTGGGAGAAGTCGTCATGAGCGAGCGCAACGAGCCGGCGGACCCCCGGCACGAGGAGGCGCTGGCCGCTGCCCTGCGCGCCGAGGCCGAGTCCGTACGGACCTCCGGCGATGGCCTGATCCGGATCCGGGCCCGCGTGGAGCGCCGCCGGCGGCGTACGCGGCTGCTGGTCCCCGTCGCGAGCACCGCCGCCGTGGCTGCCACTGTCACCGCCATCGTCGCCACCGGCATGCTGGCCGGCTCCGGCAACAAGCCGGGCATCAGCGCACTCGACACCACCTCGCCGGTCACCCTCACGCCGACGGCCACGAAGCCGCCGGTCACCGTGACAGCCGCCCCGGTGGTCCCCACGCAGCAGTCCGTCTCGCGCGCGTCGGCTGCCGTCGTCCTGTCATCGGCGACGACGTCGATCAGCCCGCCCGTCACGTCGGTCGTCGCCGCCGGCGGGCCGCCCGGGCCGGTGCCGGTGTGGCCGTTCGCCGACAAGGCTGCAGCGGATGCCTGGCAGAACACCGCGGCCGGCAGTGCCGACCAGTGGCACCTCGACGCGAGGGCCACCGCGCAACGCTTCGTCCAGTCGCTGGGGCTGCCCAAGATGGCGCTCCAGCAGACGCCACCCAAGATCGCGGCCGACGGTTCGGCCACCGTGGACCTCGACCGGCTCGAGCCGCAGACCGGCAAGGCCGTCGTCCTGGGAACCGTCCGGCTTGCCCACTGGACCACGGGTGCCGCGGAACCGTGGGGGGTCGTGGACGTGACCAGCGCCGCCGGGACGCAGTTCCCGCTGACCATCACCTCGCCCACTCCGGAGGCGACGGTCAGCTCACCGCTGCCGGTCACCTTTGCCCTGACCGGCGCCGAGGACGACGTCTACGTCAGCGCCTGGGCGGCCGGTGCCGGCTCCACAGCAGCCGCCAAGCACCTGGTCACCAGCGTGGGCACAACGGTGACGCTCGACCAGGCTCTGCCCGCCGCGGGCACCGGCTACGTGGTGGTCGCGGACGGATCCACCGGCAGCGGCGCCTTCGCGCTGTCCCGGCTGGCCGTGACACCGGTCAGCTTCGGCACCGGAGCGGACGCCGCCTCCAGCTACGTGGCGATCGTGGCCGGCCGGCTGCAGGTGTTCGACGCCCCCACCAACGCCGAGGTCCGCCAGCTGGCGCCGGGCGCCACGGGTGTCACGCAGGTCGCGGTCAGCGACGACCGGCAATGGGTCTACTACCTCTCGCCTTCCGGGTTGATGCGCTCCCGGTTGGACGGCACCGGCTCCCCCGTCGTCGTCCAGACGGTCGCCCCCCAGTCGCTGAACCTCACGGCATTCGGCATCTCCGGGCCGCATGCCGAACGGCTGGCCTACGCCGCGGCATCCGCCACCGGTGACGGCCAGACGCTCTACTGGTCCGACGGAGCGGGGTCGGCCGGCACCGTGTCGGTCGGCAACTCGCTGCCTCCGGAGGTGGTCACGGTGACCCTCTCACCGGACGCCAGCACGCTTGCGACCTATGTCAAGACCGGCCTGCAGGGATCCGTCGAGCTCGTACACCTGCCGGCCACCGATCTACTGGGCGCACGCACGACTCGACCGGCCGGCTGCGCGCAGGGGGGTGTCTGCGTCGCCGCCACGTACGCGCCGAACGGCGACCTGGTGCTGGTCCGCTCCGAGGGGAGCCAGCTGACCGTTCTCCGCGAGCAGGCCGGAGCCGATACGCCCCTGTTCACGGTGACCTCCGACTCCGGCCGGCCGACCGTGGACCTGGACCCGACCGGGACCAAGGTGCTGCTCACCGATGGGCTCGGCCACGCCTGGTCCTGGGCCGGCAGCGGCCCGGCCAAAGCGCTACCGGGGACGATCACGGATGCATCGTGGTAACCCGATCGGGGTAGGACGCCCCGCATGCCGACCTGGGTGCTCGTCCTCATCATCGTCGCCGTCATCGTCGTCGTTGCCGCTGCCATCCTGATGCGGATGTCCGGCGGCCGCAGAGCCCGACGCACCGGCGAGCTGCGCGAGCGGTTCGGGCCGGAGTACGACCGGCTGGTCGGCGGCGGCTCACGCAAGCAGGCTGAGCAGGTGCTGGCCGACCGCGAGCGCCGGCACGCCGAGCTGGACATCAAGCCGCTGCCGGAGGCCGACCGGGCCGGCTATGCGCTGAGCTGGCAGGACGTACAGCTCTCCTTCCTGGACCAGCCGGCAGCCGCCGTACGGGAGGCCGAGGCCTTGATCGTCAAGGTGATGAGCCAGCGCGGCTATCCCTCGGCGGACAACCCGGCCGCCCAGGTCGAGGAGCTGTCGGTCGAGCACGCCCGTCAGCTCGACAACCTGCGCGCCGCCCAGACGATCAGTGCCGCTTCCGGTGACAACAAGGCCACCACCGAGGACCTGCGCCAGGCGATGGTGCGCTACCGCTCCCTGTTCGCCGACCTGCTCCGGGTCGCGACCGACGACTCCGCCACTCCCCCCTCGGCCTACCCGGACGAGCCGGTGGAACGGGTACGGGTAATCCCGGGTCCATCCGAGCACTGACCCCGGCAACCTGACCGCCCCCTCCGGCGTCCCAGGGGGCGTGACCGACGAAGCCGGACCCGTCAGGGCCCAACGCCGCCGCAACATCGGCACCGGTGCCGGCATCCTGCTCGTCGCGGCCATCGTGGTGGCCGCCATGGTGACCGCCGGACACACCGGGCCCTCGAATCCCACTCCGGTCTCGACGCAGGCCGCGGTGGCCGCACCTCCGACCAGCGCGGCTCCGACCAGCGCAGCTGCGGACAGTCCACCAAGCAGCGCAGGCACGAGCGCCGCCTCCGCCACAGCCGGCCACACCACCGCTCCCGGAGCCGGTACGGGCCCCGTGCTCGACGTGGACGGCGACGGCCGGGCGGACACCGCGTCCACCCAGTTCACCGACGGGCGAACGGCCAAGGTCGTGGTGCACCTGGCTACCGGGAAAACGCTGACCAGCAAGGCTTTCCCGCTCTACAGGCAGGGCGGGGCCGGCAAAGTCTTCGGGGCCGACGTCAACGGCGACCACCGCTCCGAGCTGCTGGTGAGCGACCCGGGAGCGGACGGCACCGGCTACCACCTGTTCTCGTACGTCCGCTCCGCACTGGTCGCAGTGTCCGTACCCAGGGGCAACGGGCTCTACGTCGGCGGCGGGATGTACTACGACTCGACCTTCGGCTGCGCCGGTGGGCGGCTGCTCCAGGTGACGGAGGCGCCGGAGGTCAAGAACAGGTCGAACCTGCCGGCCGACCCTCCGTTCCTGGTCACCACGACGACGTACGCGCTGACGGCCGGCGTGCTGAAGGCCACCGACACGACCACGATCGGCGTGGCCAACCGCGCGGCGGCGGCGGCCAGGCTGGCCGCCACGGGCAATGGCTGCGGCACCCGACCGTGACGTCTGCTACGGTCGGACACGTGACGCTCAGCGTGCTGCTTCTGCTCAGCCGCCACGGCGGGGCCTGACCGACCGGCCCCCCGCTGTGGGGCTGTGACGCGTTGCCGGTCGATCCTCCTAGCACCGGCAGGAGCACGGCCCCCATGACCAGCAACGACTTTCCTTCCCTCAGCACGCCCGCAGGCCCCGTACCGCCGAGCTCGCAGCACTGGAATCCCCAACGCGGGAGCCAGATGCCCTTCCACCGCTACCGCCCGGCGCACGACCGGGTCGAGGTGCCGATCGCCGGCCGCACCTGGCCGGACAAGACCCTCGAACACGCACCGCTCTGGGTGCCGGTCGACCTCCGCGACGGCAACCAGGCCCTCGCCCAGCCGATGGACCCAGCCCGCAAGCGCAAGATGTTCGACCTGTTCCTGGCCATGGGCTTCAAGGAGATCGAGGTCGGCTACCCCTCGGCCAGCCAGATCGACTTCGACTTCGTCCGGCAGATCGCCAGCGAGGGTGCCGTACCCGACGACGTCTCGATCGTGGTCTTCACCGCAGCTCGCACCGACCTGATCGAGCGGACGTACGACTCGATCGCCGGCCTGCGCAACGTCGTGGTGCACATGTACACCGCGACCGCCCCAGCCTGGCGCGAGGTGGTCCTGCAGCGGTCCCGGTCCGAGCTGCTCGACCTGATCGTCGCAGCAGGTCGCGATGTGCTGCGCGGCGTGGACCGTTGTCCAGGGGCCAACATCCGGTTCGAGTTCTCCCCGGAGGTCTTCAACCTGACCGAGCCGTCCTACGTGCTCGAGGTCTGCAACACGATGACCGCGCTGTGGGACGCGAGTCCGGACCGGCCGGTGATCCACAACCTGCCGGCAACGGTGGAGTTCGCGACCCCCAACGTCTACGCCGACCAGATCGAGCACATGCACCGCAACCTCGACCGGCGTGACTCGGTGATCCTGTCCATCCATCCGCACAACGACCGGGGTACGGGCGTTGCCGCCGCGGAGCTCGCCGTCCTCGCCGGCGCGCAGCGGGTCGAGGGCTGCCTGTTCGGCAACGGTGAGCGAACCGGCAACGTCGACCTGGTCACCTTGGCACTCAACGTCTTTTCCCAGGGCATCGACCCGATGGTGGACTTCTCCGACATCGACGAGATCCGCCGTACGGTCGAGTTCGTCAACCAGCTCGACGTGCCGGAGCGGCACCCGTACGCCGGATCCCTTGTCTACACGGCATTCTCGGGCACACATCAGGACGCGATCAAGAAGGGACTGGCCCACCACGAACGCACCCGGTCCGCCACGTGGAACGTCCCGTACCTGCCGATCGACCCGCACGACGTCGGCCGCAGCTACGAGGCCGTGATCCGGGTCAACAGCCAGTCCGGCAAGGGCGGCGTCGCCTACCTGCTCGAGACGGAGCGCGGTCTCCAGCTGCCGCGGCGGCTGCAGGTGGAGCTCTCCCGCATCGTGCAGTCGGAGAGCGAGGCGACCGGCGGTGAGATCTCCGCTGACCGGATCGGGGGGGTCTTCGAGGCGGAGTTCGTCGACCGTACGGCGCCCGTGCAGCTGCTCGACTGGGAGGTCTTCGAAGGGGCGGCGCAGCCACACCGCGTCACTGCCGTACTCGGCCTGGACGGCGTGGAGACCAAGGTCGCCGGGGAGGGTACGGGGCCGCTCGACGCGTTCGCCTCGGCACTGGGCATGGCGGGTTTCGACGTCGAGATCCTCGACTACAGCGAGCACGCGCTGACCAGCGGGCAGGACAGCAGGGCCGCCGCCTACGTCGAGTGCCGCTACGCCGGCCGGACCCGCTGGGGGGTCGGCATCAGCACCTCCGTGCTCACCGCCTCGGTGCAGGCGATCGTCTCAGCCCTCAACCGTGCCGTCAGCGGGTCGAGCGCCGAGCCGGGTTAGCACTCCGAGCCTCGACGACGTGGGTCAGCGCTTCGCAGAGCTGAACCAGGGATGGTGCAGGTCGAGGAAGCTGACGTCGTCGAGCAGCTTCATCTCCTCGTCCAGCACCTGCTTGGCCTCGGCCGGCATCTCCTGCGCCTCGGCCTGACGGGCCTCCGCCTCCGACCGGAACGCTACCGTCTCGGTGAAGTAGCCGTCACCGTCGATGGCGATCGTCGCGCCGATGACGTCGGGCCGGTACTTCGGCAGCAGCGGCCCCGACTGCTCGACGAGGCCGTGGATCCGGGCGATGTCCTTGACCTTGCCCTGGATGACCTGGATGAAGCCGGCGTCGTCAGAGCCACCCTCGAGCAGCAGCGTGACGTCACTGCAGTCGTGGAAGGTCACCGGGCCGGCGAAGTGGCGCTCCATCTCCGACCACCACCGGCCCTGCTCGGGCCGGGCGCTGTTGGCGCGGGCGGACGCCTCCGAGTCGAACCGGACGCAGGCGACGAGCAGGTTGTCGTCAGTGATGCCGAACGTGCCGCCGAGGTAGCCAGTGGCGCCGGGCTCCAGGTCGACGCGCCAACGGTCCATCGTGGCCCGCGCGCCGTCAGGGTCGCTCAGCGAACCCTGCAGGATCTGCATGAACATGACGCCTCCTCACGGGTCGTCATCCTCATGGCGTTCCGTCAGCGGACAGCGGCCTCGATGTCTGGGTACCTCGGGACGCTACTCCCATGCTGGCCCACTGGCTACGGCCGCTTCGACGGTGCTAGGACCAGCGACCGGTGCGGGAGAGAACCGCTGCTGCTGCGGCAACTCCGGCCGTCGAGGTGCGCATGACCGTGGGCCCCAGCCGCGTGACCAGTGCGCCTGCCGCGGTGAAGATCGCGAGCTCCTCGTCACTGATGCCGCCCTCGGGTCCGACGACCAGGACGACCGAGCCCTCGTACGGGATCTCCTGTGCGGCAAGGGAAGTGGTCGCCGACTCGTGCAGGACGTAGCCGGCACTGGCGGCGCCGAGCAGGACCGCCACGTCGCGGGTGGAGGCGGCGGCGGTCACGTCGGGGAACCACGGCCGGCGGGACTGCTTGCCGGCCTCGCGGGCGTGCGCCCGCCATTTCGCCAGCGCCTTGTCCCCCCGGTCGCCCCGCCACTGGGTGACGCAGCGGGAGGCTGCCCAAGGCACGATCTCGTCGACACCGACCTCCGTCAGCAGGTCGACCGCGAGCTCCCCGCGGTCGCCCTTGGGCAGCGCCTGGACCACCGTCAGCGAGAGCACAGGTGCCGGGAAGTCCTTACGCACCAACACTTCCAGTTGCAACGAGTCCCGATCGGCCACTGCGACGACGCACTCGGCGAAGCCGCCAGCGCCGTCGGTGAGGTCGACCCGCTCGCCGGCGGCGAGCCGCCGTACGGCAGCCGCGTGCCGACCCTCGGCACCGTCGAGCCGCAGCGTGGTCCCCGTCGCGACAGCGGTCAGGTCCGCGAGGAAGACCGGCGCGGTCACTTGAAGGCGCCCCGCAGCCGGCCGAACAGGTTGGTGCCGGCCGGAGCGTTGCCGTCGGCGTGCTCCTCGCCCCGCAGCTCGGCGAGCTGGCGCAGCAGCCGTTCCTGCTCGGCGTCGACCTTGGTGGGCGTGGTGACCTCGACGTGCACGTGCAGGTCACCGCGGCTGGAGCTGCGCAGCCGCGGGACGCCGTGCCCGCGCAACGTGATCACCGTCGCGGACTGGGTGCCGGCCTTGATGTTGACCTGCTCCTCACCGTCGAGGGTCTCGAGCTTGAGCGAGGTGCCGAGTGCGGCCGCCGTCATCGGCAGGGTGACCTTGCAGTGCAGGTCGCTGCCCTCCCGGGTGAACACCGGATGGTCGCGCTCGTGGATCTCGACGTAGAGGTCGCCGGCCGGACCGCCACCGGGGCCGACCTCGCCCTGACCGGTGAGCCGGATCCGCATGCCGTTCTCGACGCCGGCAGGGACGCTGACGGTCAGGGTCCGCCGGGCCCGTACGCGGCCCTCGCCGCCGCACTCCGAGCACGGGTGCTTGATCAGCGAGCCGGTGCCGCGGCACTCCTGGCAGGGCCGGGTGGTCATGACCTGGCCGAGGAAGCTGCGCTGGACCAGCTGGATCTCGCCGCGGCCCTTGCAGGTCGGGCAGGTCTCGGGGTGGGTGCCGGCGGCCGTGCCGGCGCCCGAACAGGTGCCACAGACGGCCGCCGTCTCGACGGTCAGCTCCTTGTCGACGCCGAACGCCGTCTCGGCCAGGTCGAGCTCGATCGCGAGCAGTGCGTCGGCACCCTGACGGATCCGCGAGCGGGGGCCACGCGAGCCACCGCCGCCACCGAAGAAGGCATCCATGATGTCGCCGAGCCCGCCGAAGCCCGCACCGAACCCACCGGCCGGCCCGCCGCCCCCGAACGGGTCCCCGCCGAGGTCGTACATCTCGCGCTTCTGCGGGTCGGAGAGCACCTCGTAGGCCATGGTCAGCGCCTTGAACTGCTCCTGCGCCGCAGGGTCGGGGTTGACGTCGGGGTGGAGGGTACGGGCGAGTCGGCGGTAAGCCTTCTTGATCTCCTCAGCCGTCGACTCGCGGGGGACGCCGAGCATCTCGTAGTAGTCACCGGTGCTGGTTGCCACGCGCTGATCAGCCCTCCGCCAGGATCTGCCCGACGTAGCGGGCCACTGCTCCCACGGCACCGATCGCACCGGGGTAGTCCATGCGTGTCGGCCCCAGCACGGCGAGGCCGGCCAGCGGGCGCGACTGCGCGCCGTACGCGGTGGAGACGACGGCCGTCGTGGTGAGCCCCTCGGGGTTCTCCTCGCCGATCCGTACGCTGACCCGGCTCGGGTCCACCGCCTCACCGAACAACTTGAGCAGGGTGACCTGTTCCTCCAGCGCCTCGAGCACCGGACGGAGGGTGAACGGGAAGTCGTAGGCCGACCGGGTGAGGTTGGCGGTGCCGGCCAGCACGATCCGGTCCTCGAACCGCTCGACCAGCGTCTCGAGCATGGACGCCACGACGGCCGTCATCACCGAGCGGTCCTCGGCACTGTCGGCCTGCTGGGGCAGCGCGAGGATCAGCGCGCCGGCGTCGGCGAGCGGGCGGTCGTTCATGTGTGCGTTGAGGGTCGCGCGCAGGTCGGCGACGGCGGCGTCACTGACCGGGCCAGGCAGCTCGACGACCCGCTGCTCGACCCGGCCGGTGTCGGTGATCAGCACCAGCAGGAGCCTGGTGTGCGCGAGCTTGACCACCTCGACGTGGCGGACCGACGAGCGGGACAAGGACGGATATTGGACGACCGCGACCTGGCGGGTCAGCTGGGCGAGCAGCTTGACCGTACGAAGGACGACATCGTCCAGGTCGGCCGCGCCCTCGAGGAACGTCTGGATCGCCCGCCGCTCCGGTGAGGACAACGGCTTGACCGTGGACAGCCGGTCGACGAACAACCGGTAGCCCTTGTCGGTCGGCACCCGCCCCGCGCTGGTGTGCGGCTGGGCGATGTAGCCCTCCTCCTCGAGCGCGGCCATGTCGTTGCGGATCGTGGCCGGCGAGACGCCGAGGTTGTGCCGCTCGACCAACGCCTTGGACCCGACCGGCTCCTGGGTGGAGACGTAGTCCTCGACGATGGCGCGCAGCACCTCGAGCTTGCGGTCATCGAGCATCTGGGTCACCTCCCGCGGCGTCTTGGCACTCCTGTTCGCAGAGTGCCAATGATAGCCGCCGGAGCGGTCCTGCGCCGCCTTGTCACCTCCGGCGAGGACGTCGTCAGGTCGGCGGCGGCTTCCTCGTCCAGCCGGTGCTGCGCGTTCGGCGACCGGCTGTCGGACACCTGGTCAGGGTCGGCTGGCAACCAGCCGCAGGCGCACGGCAAGGGAACGGGCCAAACCGTGTTTGACACCCGTTCCCCGCTCAGGCCGAGATCCGGCTATTCGAGCATGCCTCCGGGGCAGCACGCCCCGGTGCCGGTGGCCGCAAGCTGAAGCAGATCGTAGAGCGTCTCGCGCTGGCTCGCATCGAGTGCCCCGAGCACCTCCTCCTCGACCTCTGCCAACGCACACTCGGCCTTCGCGAGCTGCTCGGCGCCGGCCTCGGTGAGCTCGACCACGTGCCGTCGCCGGTCGTCGGGCGAGCGCCGCCGTTCGATCAGCTTGTCGGCTTCCAGCTCGTTGAGCAGTCCGACGATGTTCGTCCCGTCCATGGCGAGTGTGGTGGCGAGCGCCTGCTGAGTGCTGCCGCCGCGAACCCGCAGCACGGTCAGCGCGACAAGGTGACGCGGCCGCAGGCCTAGCGGTGCCAGCACCGCCTCGGTACGCAGCCGCATCCGGCGCGCGAGGTGATCAAGCAGCGCACCCGAACGGTGTGCCGGTTGGGTGACCACAGGTAGAGCCATGCAAATGAGCATACCTGGAGCAGCAATCGATGTGGTATAAACGATTGGTGTTACACAAGCCATCAATGAAGGGTCATGAAATGCCGCACCTGCTGCAC
>JAWWOM010000223.1:0-9533 GCA_033851655.1 Frankiales bacterium | reverse complement strand
TCGCCGGGTTCGGCGACCTGCCGCCCGCGATCGCGCGTTCGCTGGCCGCCGACGCCAGCTGGCAGCGGTGGCTCTACGACGACGCCGACGGCTACCTGCTCGACCTGGGCAAGCACCGCTACACCCCCGATGCCGAGCTCGACTCCTACCTCAAAGCCCGGGACCCGGTCTGCCGGTTCCCGTATTCCACCAGCTCCTCCGCCCGCGCCGACCGCGAGCACGTCGAGCCGTTCGACGTTACCGGCAACGGCCACGGCGGTTCCACGTCGGCAGCGAACATGGCGATGCTCTCCAGGTTCCCGCACCGACTCAAGACCCATGCCGGCCACAAGCTCAAGGCCCTCGGCACGGGGATCCTTTCCTGGACCACCCCGTTGGGCCGGGTCTATCGGCTCCGACCGCACGACTACCGCCCCGATCAAGACGACGACCCACCAGGGATCCCGGGCACCTGATCCAAGATCACCCGCCGGGCACCAAGACCAACCGCACCGGGGCTAGAGCCGGGACTCCTCAGCGGCGCCGCCGGGCCACTCAGGCCGCCTGGACGGACCGAGCTCGGCGTGGTGTCGGTCCACCGGCCAGCCAGGCGAACCACCGGTGAGGCAGGCGATCTCCTGGGGGCTCTGTGCCACCTCCTCGGCGATCCGGGCGCGCTCCAACGCGGACACTCGGCGCAGCTGCATGTCCAGGATCGCTGTCGCTTGTGCCTCGTCGAGGCCGAACCGTAGGCATAGTCTGCGGCCGGCCCCGGTCGCGTCGCCAGCGTCGGCCACCAGGACGTGCTCTCGGCTGCGCAAGCTCCTCACCTGCTCCTCCGGCGACGCCCGTTCGATCATGCCGTGGCGCCTGGTGGTGGCACCCAGCGGGCGCGGGACATGTCCACCCGGCTGCGGTCCGCCGTCAGCCAGACGCCCTCGGCCACCAGCAGTGCGAGTTGCTCGTCCGCATGATGAGGTGCCGGCGCGCCCGAGGCCATCACGACCCGATGCCACGGCACCCCGCCGCCGTAGCGGAACATCACCTGCCCCACGAACCGCGCTGACCGCGTCCCGACCAGTGCGGCGACCTCGCCGTACGAGAGCACCTTGCCTGGCGGGATGGACTCGACGGCGGCGAGTACGGCCTCCGCCAGCTCCCCCGGCTCGGCGGTCACGGCGGCCGTCCCGGCTCGGCGGTCACGGCAGCAGTCCCGCCGTGAGCGTCGTGCGCAGCCAGGTCTCGTACTGCGCAGTGGACCAGCCCCAGTCGACCCGCAGCATGTGGTTGACCTCGGGACTGGTCAGCGTCCAGAGGACGGCCGCCGCGCCGTCGACCCCGTCCCGCAACGGACCTCGAGCGACCAGCCAGCCGGCGACGGTGGTCATCGCCGCACGCCGCTGCCGCAGCTGAAGGTCGTCGCGCAGCGCTGCCACTTCCGGATCGACGACAGCCGCGCTGCGCATGATGTCGTCGAAGGGCCGCACCCGCTCCATCCGCGCGGCCATCTCCGTGGCGAACATCGCGATCTGACGCAGCTGGTCGGCCTCGTCCCGCAGCGCCAGCGGATCGGGGCGCTCGAGCAGCGCGACCGGCTCGTCGTCGCCGCCGATGGTGACGTCGGCCAGCTCCTTGAGCAGTCCCCTCTTGTTGCGAAAGGTCTTGTAGACGGTTTCGACGGAAACGCCTGCTGCCGCGGCAATCTCGACCAGAGTCGTACGGGGATAGCCTTGCTCGCCGAACAGCCGGTGCGCCGCTTCGAGGACCTGCCGCCGGGTCCGCCGGGCGGCGTCGGTGCGCGCCGCCGAACGGTAGGCCCGCGGCTCCGTGCGGTTGACAGACGACGCCATGCGAGCCATGCTACCAACATTCGATACAGTTCGACTGTACTTAAAAGGAGCCAGCCGTGGACCTGCTGCAGCGCAACAAGACCTCGATGCGCCGGGTGTTCGTCGAGGCCATGGGCGAGGGCAAGCTGGAGGTCGTGGACGAGTGCCTGGCCCCCGACGCTGTCGACCGCCACGCGTTCGGGCCGGACGAGCCCGACATGCGTACCCATCTCAAGGCCGCGATCGGCATGCTCCGGTGTGCCATGCCGGACCTGACCGTCTCCGTCGAGGACCTGGTGGCCGAGGGCAACCTGGTCGCGGCACGGGTCATCCTGCGGGGCACGCACACCGGCAGCCCGCTGTTCGGCCGGCCGGCGCAGGGCCGCCGCCTCCAGGTGGAGCAGTTCCACATCGGCTCGTTCAACGACCAGGGGCACGGGCTCACCCACCAGGCCAACATCGGCCAGTACGAGTTCCTCGCCCAGCTCGCCTGAGCCCGGGAGCGCGAAAACCCCTGCCGGCCGGAGCCGGCAGGGGTTCCCGTACCTGAAGCTAGTAGATCGGCAGCGACGGGTCGATCTGACGGACCCAGCCGACCACGCCACCCTGGACGTGCGTGGCGTCCCTGAAGCCGGCGTTCTTGAGCACTGCCAGCGCCTCTGCGGAACGGACGCCGGTCTTGCAGTAGAGGATCACCGGCTTGTCCTGGGGCAACCCGGACAGCGCGGCACCCGAGACGATGTCGCCCTTGGGGATGAGCACGGAGCCGGGGATCTTGACGATCTCGTACTCCGCCGGTTCGCGGACGTCCACCAGCAGGAACTCGTCACCGGCGTCGATCTTTGCCTTGAGCTCGGCCGAGGTGATGGTCGAACCCTGGGCCGCGATGACCGCCTCGTCCGACACGGTGCCGCAGAAGGCCTCGTAGTCGATCAGCTCGGTGATCGTTGGGTTCTTGCCGCAGATCGGGCACTCCGGGTCCTTGCGGGCCTTGATCTTGCGGAACTCCATGTCCAGGGCGTCATAGACGACCAGTGACCCGACCAGCGGCTCACCGATGCCGGTCAGCACCTTGATCGCCTCGGTCGCCTGGATCGAGCCGATGGTCGCGCACAGGACACCCAGCACGCCGCCCTCGGCGCAGGACGGAACCATGCCGGGCGGCGGCGGCTCGGGGTAGAGGCAGCGGTAGCAGGGCCCGTACTCGCTCCAGAACACCGAGGCCTGGCCGTCGAACCGGTAGATCGAGCCCCACACATAGGGCTTGTTGAGCAGCACGCAGGCATCGTTGACCAGGTAGCGGGTGGCGAAGTTGTCGGTGCCGTCGACGATGAGGTCGTAGCCGGCGAAGATCTCCATCGCGTTGGACGAGTCGAGCCGCACCTCGTGCAGCACGACGTCGATCAGCGGGTTGATCTCCTTGATGGTGTCCCGGGCCGACTCGGCCTTGGGCCGGCCGATGTCGCTCTGCCCGTGGATGATCTGCCGCTGCAGGTTGGACTCGTCGACGACGTCGAACTCGATGATGCCGAGGGTCCCGACACCGGCGGCGGCGAGGTACATCAGGACCGGCGAGCCGAGGCCGCCCGCGCCGACGGCCAGCACCTTGGCGTTCTTGAGCCGTTTCTGGCCGGCCATCGCCACGTCCGGGATGATCAGGTGGCGCGAGTAGCGGTTGACCTCCTGGACGGTCAAGGAGTCCGCGGGCTCCACCAACGGCGGCAACGCGTCCGGCGTCACACTCAGGCTCGACACAGATCCTCCACAGAGCAGACGTACGGGCTGAGCACCAGCCTCGCACCTGAGCAACCGCGCGGGGAGTCCCCGGCATTCCGACGTCCGCAGCGTGAGACGCGGAGCCGCAACCTGTGCCGTCAACCCGCGGAAATCAGGGTAAATGGGCCGCCGGGAGGGCATACGTCGAGCACAACTCAACGAGGAGGTTGCCATGGGCATGGACGACAAGATCGCCAACAAGACCGAAGAGCTCGCCGGCAAGGCCAAGGAAGGGGTCGGCAACGCGACCGACAACCAGGACCTCAAGGCGGAGGGCAAGGCCGACCAGGCCGAGGGCAACATCAAGCAGGCCGGCGAGAAGGTCAAGGACGCGTTCAACAGCGCGACCGACCGCTCGTAACGGGACCCGACAGACCCCGGCGCACCGCGTGCACCGGGGTCTGCCGCTGTCCCGACCGGTCCGGAGCGACTCAGACCAGGGCGAGGAACTCCTGCGCCACCCGTACCGGATGCTCCATCTGAGCAACGTGACCGCAGTCCTCGAAGATCACCAGCCTGCTGCCGGGGATGGCCGCCTGAGCGCGGGACGCGATCGTGGCGGAGACCAGCCGGTCGTGCCTGCCCCAGACCAACAGGGTCGGGGCCGTGACGAGGGTGGCCTGGGTCCAGAGGCTGTCCGAGGGGCGGACCAGATAGCTCCTCGCGAGTCCCCGCAGCGACGCCATCAACGCCGTGTCGAACCACTCGAGCCCGCGTCGCCGCTCGAGCTCCTGCGCAGCCTCGGCGATCCGTTCCGCCGGTACCAGCGTCGGGTCGGCGTAGCACAGCTCCAGCACCGCCTGGACCCGTTCCCGCGCCGACTGGTTGTACGAGGCCCGGGTCACCAGGCGGGAGACGCCCGGCACCATCAGCAGGATCAACCGCGGGTCCGTTCCGCGCCGGGGGCGCAGCACGGGCAGCGCCGGCGAGATCAACGTCAGCGTCCGGACGAGATCCGGCCGGATCGCCGCGACCCGGGTCGAGACGGCACCGCCGAGGGAGTTGCCGAACAGGTGCACGGGACCCCCGGCGGCATCGGCGACGTGCTCGAGCAGCCGGACCACGGCATGGACATGGCTGGCCAGGCTGTAGTCGCCGGACGGGGGCGGGTCGGAATGGCCGAACCCGGGCAGGTCCGGCGCCCAGCCGTCGAACCGGTCCTGCAGCAGCCACATCAGGTCGGTCCAGTTGGTCGAGGCACCGCCGAGCCCGTGCACGAACACAGCCGGCTGGGCACCCGGGCGCCCCGCGCGACGGACGAACAGGGTGCGCCGACCGAGACCGACCTGCTCCCCCGGAAACGCGGGTACGGGTGCCGCCGGCAGCTGCCGCAGCTCGCGGGCCCCCACCTCGGAGGTCACGGCTGCCAGCTCTCGCCCACGGCGATCACCCGCTTGGCGCCGTCGGCGTAGGCGGTGGTGGACCGGGCCCCGACTGCGGTGAACGTGCGGTCGGTGATGATCACGCCGGAGCACTCGGGCAGCCCGAGCACCAGCGGCGGCCCCTCGCTCGCCGGCTCGATCCAGCGCAGGGACCCGGCGAAGTGCGGGACGACCAGACAGTCCGGGACCAGGCCCATGCCCGGCACCAGCGGGTGCTCAGCGACGTCGGGCAGGACGGTGGTGGAGCAGAGCACCATCGCGCCGGCGCTGGCCCCGGAGATGCACGGGGCCGCTGCCAACGCGGCGCCCAGCGCGGTCGCCACCAGCGCCTCGACCAGTCGCGCCGGGGAGCCGCCGGGCAGCACGACCAGGGCAGCCGTCCGAATCGCCCCGACCGCGCCGAGCAGGTCCTCGCGGGGGTCGGGCGCCACGAGAACTTCAGCACCGAGGCCGGTGTAGTAGGCGAAGGCGTTGCGCCCGGCGGTCACGTACTCGCGCCCCTGTGCTGCTGCCGAGGGAAGCACGACGACCGGACCTGGCCCGGTCAGGGTGAGGACCGCACGGTCCATCTCGGCACAGGCGGGTGAGAACTCCGCCCCACCCTGAAGGCACACGACGTCAGCCACCCGATGACAGTACCCGCGGTCAACGTGAGGCGCAGGGTGTGCCGGGAGGTGCGACGGGGAGGGCTGGCTAGGAGTCCGCCAGCATCCGCTCGACCCGGCGGTTGACCGCGTCGAGGGTGGCCCGGATGACGGCCTGCCGCGCGTCCTCGCGGACCACGGCGGCGCCGGTCAGCTTCTCGCCGCCGGCGTTGGACAACATGGTGATCGCCACCAGCGCGGTGCGGTCGCGGCCGGTCGGCGTGACCTCGACGTGCTCGAGCTCGAACCGGACCCGGTTGTCGAGCAGTCCCTCGACGGAGCGCAGGGTCGCAGTGGCCACGGCGCGCTGGACGCCGCTCTGGGTCGCCGTCCCGGTGCACTCGCCCACACAGCTGCGGTTGTGGTGGCTCAGGGTGACGGTCGCGGTGATGTCGAGCCCGCTGGAGACCAGGTGCATGCGCTGGATGGACGGGCGCGGGCTGCGCTCCTCCTCCCGCTGGGTCGGAACCTCCACCGGCTGCTCACTGTCCTCGATCAGCTGGACCCGCTCGGCGTCGACGCCGAGCCCGAACCGCTCGCGCAACAGCCGGCCAACGGTCGTCGCGACGGCGACCTCGTCGACCCCCGGGAGCAGGCCGAGACGCAAGGTGCCGGGCCCTTGGCCCTCACCGTCAGGTTCAAGGTCAGCGTCGGCCACCCCTGGCACGGCCCGCAGCGCCGCGACGATGTCGCGGTTGTCGCCGATGCTCACCGGGCCTCCAGTTAGGTGGGTGCACTGCACGCGCCCCAGTCCTCTGGTGCGGCTCTTCTGCTGAATCGGCGGTCCGACCGGCGACCTTGAGCGGCCGTATGCCTCACCCCTCCCACCCGTATGGCCGAGTTATGCCCGTTCAGGCGGTCCTTCGGGCAGCCCGCTTGACCGCGACCTTCTTGGCCGGCTCCTCGGCAGCCTCTCGGGTGCTGGCCTTCTTCGCGGCCGTCTTCTTGGCGGGCGCCTTGGCAGCGGGCTTGGTCGCAGCCTTGGCGGTCGCCCGCTTGACCGGCCTCGCCGACGATCCCTTCCCGGCCTCCCCGGCAGCCCCGGCCTCCCCGGCCGCCCCACCCGAGGCGGTGTCCGTACGACCGGACCTGGCCGCCTCGACACTCGCCCGCAGCGCAGCCATCAGGTCCACGACGGTGCCGGAGGTGGGAGCCGCCGCAGTCGGAGCCACGACCTCACGCCCCTCGACCTTGGCTTCGATCAGCGTCTCGAGCGCCTCGCGGTAGACGTCGGTGTACTGCGACGGGTCGAACTCGCCGGCCAGCGTCTCGATCAGCGACCCCGCCATGGCGAGCTCCTGGGGGCGCACCTCGATGTCCTCGTCGAGGAAGCCGAAGTCCGGCTCCCGGACCTCGTCGGGCCACAGCATGGTCTCGAGCACGAACACCCCGTTGCGGACGCGGAGGGTGGCCAGTGCCTCCCGCGAGCGCAGCGCCACCTTGACCAGCGCCACCCGGCCGGAATCCTCGAGCGCGTCCCTGAGCAGGACGTAGGGCCGAATCCCGGTCTTCTCCGGCTCGAGGTAGTAGCTCTTCTCGAAGTAGATCGGGTCGACCTCGGCCAGCGGCACGAACTCGAGCACGTCGATGGTCCGGCTGCTGGACAGCGGCAGGTCGGTGAAGTCCTCGTCGGTGAGCACCACGGTCTCGCCGCTGGGCAGCTCGTACCCCTTGGCGATCTCGGAGTACGGGACCTCCTCGCCGTCGATCGCGCAGGTCCGCTTGTACTTGATCCGGCCGCCGTCGGCCGCGTGCACCTGGTGGAAGGTGACATCGCGCGCCTGGGTCGCGGAGTAGAGCTTGACCGGGATCGTCACCAGCCCGAAGGAGATGGCGCCCTTCCAGATACTGCGCATCGCCGCCACGTGCCTGCCCTTCTGACTCATCCACCGACCGGCCCGGCTGCCCGGAAGCGCTACCTACCCGAGCAGCGTACGGTTATCCATGATCGCGGCGGCGTAGCCGCGCGTCGCGACCAGCATGTTTGGCATCCACCCGTCACGTCCATCTCGTTACGTACAGGACACACTGCCGACATGTCCCCGAGCCACGGTGAACGGGTGGGCGACCTGTTCAGGAACTATCGCAGAGGTGAGCACCTCGACGAGGCGCTCGAAGCCGATCTCACGCCGCGGCCGCCCTACGCGCGCCTGGTCGAGGTCCTGGAGGCCCTGGGCATCGACGAGCTCGGCCATCGGGCGGAGCTGTGCGACAAGCTCCAGCGCTCCCGTGGTGCGACCTTCACGGTCTATGCCGACGGGCGCCAGGAGGAGCGGCCGCTGCCGCTGGACCTGATCCCGCGACTGCTGGCGCCGGCTGAGTGGGCGACCATCGAGTCGGGGGTGCAGCAGCGGGTCAAGGCGCTCAACCACTTCCTCGACGACGTCTACTCCCACCAGGCGATCATGCACGACCGGATCGTGCCGGCCTGGGTCGTGCTGGGCAGCCCCGGTTACCAACGGGCCTGCTGGGGCGTGACCCCGCCGGGCTCCGTACGGGTCCACGTCTCGGGCCTCGACGTCATCCGCGACGACCACGGCACCTGGAAGGTCCTCGAGGACAACGTCCGGGTGCCCTCTGGCGTGAGCTACCTGATGGAGAACCGCGAGATCATGGCCCGGGTGCTGCCCGAGCTCTTCGACGCGGTCGCCATCCAGCCGGTCGACCACTACGCGACCCTGCTCCTGGACGCGCTCCGTTTCGCCGCCCCTCCGCAGGCCGGCCACACCCCCAATGTCGTGCTGCTCACGCCCGGCTCCGCCAACTCCGCCTACTTCGAGCACGCGCTGCTCGCCCGGCAGATGGGCATCGAGCTGGTCGAGGGCGGCGACCTGGTGGTCGAGTCCGACGGCGTCTACGTCCGTACGACGGCCGGCCCGCGCCGCGTCGACGTGATCTACCGGCGGGTGGACGAGGACTACCTCGACCCGCTGGCATTCCGCAGCGAGTCGCTGCTGGGCTGCGCCGGGCTGGTCAACGCGGCCCGCGCCGGGCTGGTCTCGATCGCCAATGCGCTCGGCAACGGTGTCGCGGACGACAAGGCCGTCTACACCTACGTGCCGGCGATGATCCGCTACTACCTCGGCGAAGAGCCGATCCTCACCAACGTGGACACGTTCCTGTGCGGCGACGACAGCCACCGCGAGATCGTGCTCGAGCGGCTGGACCAGCTGGTGGTCAAGCCGGTCGACGGCTCCGGCGGCTACGGCATGGTGTTCGGGCCACAGGCCTCCGACCTCGAGCTCGAGGAGCTCCGGGTGGCCATCGAGGCCAAGCCTTCGGCCTACATCGCCCAGGAGATCGTCTCGCTGTCCCAGCACCCGACCCGGGTCGACGACGGGCTCGCACCACGCCGGGTCGATCTGCGCCCGTTCGCGGTCTACGGGGACGCGGTGCGGGTGCTGCCCGGCGGCCTCACCCGGGTAGCGCTGCCCGAGGGCAGCCTGGTCGTCAACTCCTCCCAAGGCGGCGGTTCCAAGGACACCTGGGTGGTGCGCGACGCATCCCCCGTACGCGAGTCGTGGGTCGGTGTCGGCGAGTCCCGCTCCACGTCGGTCGCGCCGCCGATGCTGGCCGGTCCCGGGTTGGCCGAGGACTTCTCCGGGCAGCCCCAGCAGCAGCACCAGGCCGTGCAGGCAGAGCTGGGAGAGTCACCGTGCTGAGCCGGATCGCCGAGAACGTCTACTGGATCGGCCGCTACATGGAGCGGGCGGACGACACGGCGCGACTGCTCTCGACCCACCTGTACGGGCTGCTGCAGGCCGGGTCGCCCAACGACCGGTTGCTGCCGGAGGAGGTGCTCGCGGTCCTGGGTCGGGACCAGACCTCGCTGTCCAGCGCGCCGATCAACCTGCAGACGGTGGCGTGGCACTACATCGCCGACCCGGCCACGGACTCCTCGGTCATCAACTGCCTGCACCTCG
>JAWWOM010000211.1:0-9491 GCA_033851655.1 Frankiales bacterium | reverse complement strand
GGTCGGGCTTCTACGGCTCGACGACCGCCCAGCGGCTGGCCGAGTTCGACATCTTCGACGAGGTCGTCCTCACCGACATCATCGAGGGCAAGCCGGAGGGCATCGCGCTCGACATCAGCCAGAGCCGATCGATCGAGGGCTTCGAGACCCACGTCGTCGGCGTCACCACGGGCCTCGACGGCTCCGGCTACGAGCGCACCGCAGACTCCGATGTCGTGGTCATCACCGCCGGACTCGCCCGCAAGCCGGGGATGAGCCGGATGGACCTGATCGAGACCAACGCCAAGATCGTCCGAGGCGTTGCCGAGAACGTCGCGAAGTACTCGCCCAACGCGGTCATCGTCGTCGTCTCCAACCCCCTCGACGAGATGACGGCCCTGACGTCCAACGTCACCGGCTTCCCCAAGTCACGGGTCGTCGGCCAGGCCGGCATGCTCGACACCGCGCGGTTCAAGCAGAAGGTCGCCGACGCGCTCGGCGTACCAACCTCGAGCGTCGGGGCGATCACCCTGGGCAGCCACGGCGACACGATGGTCCCCGTACCCTCGGTGGCCACCGTCGACGGCAAGCCGCTTTCAGAGGTGCTCGACCCGGAGACCGTCGCAGAGCTGGTCAAGCAGACCCGCGAGGGCGGCGCCGAGATCGTGGCGCTGCTCAAGACCGGGTCGGCCTACTACGCCCCGTCCGCCGCCGCTGCCCGGATGGTCAAGGCGATCCACGAGGACGCCGGCGAGATCATGCCGGTCTGTGCCTGGGTCGACGGCGAGTACGGCATCTCCGGTGTCTACCTCGGCGTTCCGGGCCGACTGGGCGCAGGCGGCGTGACCCAGGTCGTCGAGATGGCGCTGTCCGACACCGAGCTGGCCGAGCTCAAGAACGCGGCCGAGGCCGTACGCGCCAAGCAGGCCGACGTCGAGAGCCTGTAGAACGTCGGCACGTACACGACAGTGAAGCCGTTTGCGGTTGCCGCAGACGGCTTCACTCGTTGTCCCCCGGCGACGGCGCTGGACTTCTACGCACAGCCGAAGCACTCACCACCGCGCGGGCCGCGCTACCAACATGAGAACCCGTTGGCAGTCCCTCAACGTGGAGGTTGGTCATGCTGGCTGTGCTCGCCAGGCTGCTCGCCAGGCTGATTGCCGGTTCCACCCTCGCCCTTCCGCTGATCGCCACCGCCCCCGCCGCAGCGGTGACGATCCCCACCGTCGTGGCCGTGCGCGCCGCCCACCACCCCGGCTATGACCGGCTCGTCCTGCAGCTCAGCGGCGGCCTGCCGACCACCGTCCATGCCGCCTGGAAGACCCAGATCCTGCACCCGCAGACTGGACTGCCGGTGCCGATCGCCGGCCATGCCTTCGCCGAGGTCTCCGCCACTCCGGCCCAGGGGCACAGCAGCTCAGGCCACGTGACGCTGGCTCGTCGGATCACCTTCGCCCTGCCCAACCTGACCGAGCTCGTGGTGACGGAGGACTTCGAGGCGCACGTGACCATCGCGTTGGGCCTGCAGCGGCACACGTCACTGCACGTCACCCGGCTGACCTCGCCCAGCCGCCTGGTCATCGATGTCGGCGCCACCTGGGCGACCACGCCCGTACGCGACTACTTCTTGGATGTGCCGAGCTTCGACGTCGGGCACCAGCCGTACCTCCGCCCGGTCAGCCGTCCGGTGGCGTCAGGCGGGGTGGCGAGGCAGGCGTTGGAGCGGCTCTTCGCCGGGCCGACGCCGGCGGAGAAAGCTGCCGGTCTGCGCTTCGTTGCCTCGGGTGCCACCGGTTTCAGCAGCCTGAGCATCAGTCAGGGGATCGCCAGGGTGCGCTTGACCGGCACCTGCCACGCCATCGGCGCGTTCAGCATCGCCAACGAGATCGAGCCGACGCTCCGGCAGTTCGCGTCGGTGCACTGGGTCAAGATCTACGACCAGCTCGGCCACACCGAGAGCCCGACCGGCCAGGTCGGGTCGATCCCGGCCTGTCTGGAGCCGTGAGGGTGTCACCAGCCAGCCCTGCCAGGTCTGCGGACGCCGAGGGCTCAAGGCGCCAGCCTATGGTCGCCGCTGAGAACGGGCTACTGGACGGCGAAGTAGAGGAAAAGGTTGGTCGGCACGGTGCCGATCACGTACTTGTCGTGCCGGTTCAGCAGCGACTGCAGGTAGGGCAGTGACTTCTTGGCCTGCAGGGTCCGGTACGTGGCCGCGTTGTCGACCACGACCACCCGGACCTCCCACCACTGCGGCTTGCCCTTGGCCAGGGCGCCGATGAAGTGGTCGTGACCGGGGACATCGATGTTGCGCAGGGCGGCGGTCAGCTGGGTGTCGGTCAGCTGGGGAAACAGCGTTTTGAGTGCCGGCTCGACCCGGGTGAGGTCGATCGTGCCGGGGTGGTCGATGCAGGTGAGCGCGTTCGGGCAGTCCAGCTTGCTCTGCGAGATCGGGAAGCCCAGCGGAACGGTGATGTAGAGCGGCGAGTGCTGGGGCGACGGCGCGTGCACGTACCGGCTTCCCGCCTCGCAACCGGTCGTCGAGGTCGACGAGACCGACTTGTCGCAGAAGTAGCCGAGGTTGTAGGTGAAGTCATGGCTGTGGCCGTTGTAGAACGCCTTGGTCATGCCGTAGCCGTCGACACCTCGCTGGGCCGCCGAGGTCTTCGCCGACGCGATCGTCATGCCGACGCCGGAGCCCGCCACGACCGCCGCCAGTGCCGCGATGACGCCGGCCCTCCATCGCCTGGTTCTCGTCGCCATGGTGCTCCTCGGGTCTGGGCGGACAGCTTCGGTGGACGTACGCGCGTCGCGGCGGCTTGGATTGGCCGGTCTCTACACTTTCGCCATGGCTGTGTGGATCAATGTCGCGATCGTCCTGGTCCTGATCCTGATCGAGGCTCTGTTCGTGGCGTCGGAGATGGCGCTGGTCTCGCTGCGGGAGAGCCAGGTCAACGCGATCGGCCAGGGCAGCCACAAGGGCGCGCGGGTCAAGCACCTGGTCGCCGACCCCAACCGGTTCCTGTCAGCAGTCCAGCTCGGCGTGACGCTGACCGCTCTGCTGTCCTCGGCCTTCGGCGAGGTCACCCTCGTCGACTCCGCCACCAAGGCCCTGGACAACGCCGGCCTGAACCACACCCTGTCCCAGGTCATCGCGTTCGCCGGCGTGCTGCTGGTGATCACCTACCTGACGCTGGTCGTGGGGGAGCTGGCGCCCAAGCGGATGGCGCTGCAGCGCGCCGAGGGCATCGCCACGACGGTGGCCGGCTTCATCGACCGGTTCGCGACCATCACCCGGCCGGTCATCTGGTTCCTGTCCAAGTCCACGGACGTGATCGTCCGGCTGCTCGGCGGCGACCCCGACGCCAACCGCGAGGCGATCACCGAGGAGGAGCTGCGTGACCTGGTGGCCGCCCACGAGTCGCTGTCCAACGACGAGCGGCGGCTGATCGACGAGGTCTTCGCCGCGGGGGAACGGCAGGTGCGCGAGGTGATGGTCCCCCGTACCGAGGTGGACTTCCTCGACGGCGAGCTCACCGTGGCGCAGGCGGCGGCGCTCACCCGGTCCTCGCCGCACTCCCGTTACCCGGTGTTCCGGACCTCGCACGACGACGTGATCGGCTTCCTGCACCTGCGCGACCTCTTTGCGGCGGACAACGCTCCGTCCACCAAGGTGTCCCAGGTGATCCGCGAGGTCGCCACCCTGCCGGCGACCAAGAAGGTGCTCTCTGCCCTCTCGGAGCTGCGCCGGGCCGGCCAGCACCTCGCCATCGTCATCGACGAGTACGGCGGTACGGCCGGGATCGTCACCCTCGAGGACCTGATCGAGGAGGTCATCGGCGACATCCGCGACGAGTACGACGTCGCGCGGCCGACGGCCAGGCGGTTGCTCACCGGCGAGATGGAGGTCGAGGGGCTGCTCAACCTGTCCGACTTCGCCGAGCTGACCGGTATCGAGCTGGAGGAGGGCCCGTACGAGACGGCCGCCGGGTTCGTGATGGCCCACCTCGGCCATCTGCCGGCGATCGGGGAGTCCGTGGCCGTGGAGACGGCACGGCTGACCGTGTCCGGCCTCGACGGGCGGCGGGTCGCCCGGCTCCGGGTCACCCCGCTTACCGCCGAGGTCGAGGCCGCAGCCGAGGGTTGAGCCACTTGGGCTAGTGCAGATTGCGCCAAACGGATGCAGTTCGCGCCGCCGAACGCTACGGTGTTGCTCACCGGAGGCGGCGGTCCTCCTTGTCAGGCGTGGAGGACCGGCGATGCCCCAGGGCGCAGCAGGCCAGAGCGGGTTGGCCACCCTGCTGAGGCTGCGCGGCTGGCGCCGGATGTTCGTCGCCTACGCGTTCAGCCGGATGTCGGCCGGCACCGTCGGCTTCACCCTGCTGCTGATCGGCCAGCAGGAGCAGCACAGCCTTTCGCACGGGGCCATGGCCGTCACGGGCTATGCCCTCGCGGCGGCCGTCACCTCACCGCTCATCTCCCGCGCCGCCGACGTCCGCGGCGCGCGCCGGGTGCTGCTCGCCACCTCGGCGGTCTACCTCGCCTCGCTCGCGGCCGTCGTCCTGGTCGCCACCTGGGGACCGGTCTGGCTGACCGTCGCCGCGGCGGTCGCCGGCGCGGCGATGCCGCCGATCGGCCCGACCTTCCGGGCGACCCTCACCGATGCGCTGCCGGACCAGGCACTGCGGTCCACGGCCCTCACCGTCGAGTCGGTGCTGGTCGAAGGCCTGCAGGTCGTCGGGCCGTTCCTGGTGACCGCCTGCGTCGCGGTCGTCGCGCCCCAGATCGCGCTGCTCATCATCGCTACCGCCGTCCTCGGCGGCACCCTGGCGCTCACCACCCACCCGTCGCTGCGGGCCAAGCCGGCGCCGCGCCGCGGCGACGGCGGCAGGCTGTTCTCGCCCCCGGTGCTCCGGATCGTCGGGATCTGGATGGTCTTCACCGGCGCGCTGTCGGCGATCGAGGTCATCGCGGTTGCCTTCGCCGGGCCGCACCGGGTGTGGTTGTCGGGGCTCACCGTTGCCGTACTGGCCGGTGGCAGCATCCTCGGCGGTGTCGCCGTGGCCAGCCATCCGCTGCCGGGCCGGCCGGCCCGGCAGCTGCAGGTGCTGCTCGCCTGGATGGCGCTGGCGGTCGCGCTGCTGAGGGTCACCGGGTCGCCGGTCGTCTTCGTGCTCACGGTCGGAGCGGCCGCCCTCGGGGTGGCCCCGTCGATGGGCATCATCATGACCCTGCTCGGCGACGCCGTTCCCGCCCGGCGGCGCAGTGAGGCCTTCGGCTGGATGGCCAGCGCCAACTACCTGGGCGGGGCCGCGTGGACGGCTGGGGCCGGACTGCTGGTCGTGCACGGGACCGGAACTGCGGTCGGGCTGACCGCGCTGTCGCTGCTGGCCGGCGCGGCGCTGGCCCTCAAGGCCGGTCAGGAGCCGGCGACAGCCGCCGTCGTCCTGACCATCCCCATCGACGACGCGCTGCTCCTGCCCGAGCGGGAGCTCGCGTCCCTCACGGCGGAGGGAGGACACGCATGAAGATCAAGGACTTCGTCTGCGCGATCAAGGACTTCTAGGGTGACCCGCTTGCACCTGCCGCGGCGGAGCCTCCGCCACCCCGTCCCCCACGAGGGGTACGGAGGCTCCGTCGAGGTCTGCTCGCCAGGTCGAGGACAATGTTCCCCATGGTCCTCATGTCCAGCCCGGTCGACGTGACTCACCCCCGCCCCCGCGTGCTTTCCGGCATCCAGCCGACCAGTGACTCCTTCCACCTGGGCAACTACCTCGGTGCGCTGCGCAACTGGGTCGCCCTGCAGGACAGCTACGACGCCTTCTACTGCGTCGTCGACCTGCACGCCATCACGGTCGAGTTCCCGGCGCCGGAGGACATGCGCCGCCGGACGAGGCTCGCCGCCGCCCAGCTGCTCGGCATCGGCATCGACCCGTCCCGCGCCACCCTGTTCGTCCAGAGCCACGTGCCGGAGCACACCGAGCTGGCCTGGGTGCTCAACTCGCTGACCGGCTTCGGCGAGGCGAGCCGGATGACGCAGTTCAAGGACAAGTCCGGCCGGGCGATGAGCGTGAGCGTCGGCCTGTTCACCTACCCCATCCTGCAGGCAGCGGACATCCTGCTCTACCAGGCCAACCAGGTGCCGGTCGGCGAGGACCAGCGGCAGCACCTCGAGCTCACCCGCGACCTCGCTGTACGGTTCAATGCCAGGTTCGGCCAGACCTTCACGGTCCCGGACGCGCACATCATCAAGGGGACCAGCAAGATCCTCGACCTGCAGGACGCGTCGTCCAAGATGAGCAAGTCGCTCCCGCCGGCCGGCGCCATCGACCTGCTCGGCGAGCCCAAGACGATCAGCAAGCGGCTGCGCTCGGCGGTGACCGACTCCGACATGTCCATCCGCTACGACGAGGTCGGCAAGCCGGGGGTGAGCAACCTGCTGACGATCTACTCGGCCCTGACCGGCACCACGATCGCCGACCTCGAGTCGGCCTACGACGGCAAGGGCTACGGGGACCTCAAGAAGGACCTGGCCGAGGTGGTGGTCACGGCACTGCTGCCGATCCAGGACGCGACCCGGCGCTACCTCGACGACCCGGACACCCTCGACGACATCCTGGCCGACGGCGCCAAGCGGGCCAGGGCTGTGGCGGCGCAGACCATCGCCACCGTACGGGACCGGGTCGGCTTCCTGCCGGCCAAGGGCTGACCGGCGTGCCGACACCGCCGCGGTTGTTCGGGGTGGCGATCAACATCCCCGAACCGTTCAACGCCGAGCTGTCCAAGTGGCGCCATGAGCTGGGTGACCCGCAGGCGTCGGCGGTTCCGCCGCACGTGACCCTGCTGCCGCCGACCCCGCTGCCCGACGAGCTGTTGCCGGAGGTCGAGGAGCACCTGCGCGCGATCGCCGAGGAGGAGGAGCCGTTCGACATCCACCTGTCGGGCTCGGGCACCTTCCGGCCGATCTCCCCGGTGGTCTTCGTCCCGCTGATCGAGGGCGCCTTCGGCTGTGCGCGGATCGAGGGCCGGGTGCGCAGCGGGCTGCTGCACCGCGACCTGCACTTCGACTACCACCCGCACGTGACCGTCTGCCACGACACCCCCGACGACGTGCTCGACCGGGCTGAGGCCGAGCTGGCCTCGTACGAGGGCCGCTTCTTCGTCTGGGGCTTCAGCCTCTTCGAGCAGGGGCCGGACGCGGTGTGGAGGCCCCAGCGGGACTTCCCGTTCGGCCGGCCGCTGCCGGGGCCCGCCACGCCGGACGGGTGATCAACCCCCTCTCGCGGCCACAGGCGGCGGTCATCCGCTGGCTGAACTGCGAACGCGAGCGCCGTCCATGGTTCGACCACCTGGCCAGGGCCGGTGGCCGCTACCAGTCCCTGTTCGGCGACCGGGTGGCTGCCGGGCTGACCTACTACGCGTTCCTCTCCTTCTTCCCGCTGCTGGCGGTCGCGTTCTCCGTGGTCGGCTTCCTCGCCACGGTCGACCCGGGGATCCGGAGCCAGGTCAACCAGGCGCTGTACGACAACTTCGCCGGCCTGGTCGGCGGTGTGAACGGCATCGACGTCACCAGCTTCGAGAACGGCAAGTCGCTGGCCGCCGGTCTGGGCGTGGCCGGGTTGCTCTACACCGGTATGGGCTGGCTCAGTGCCGTACGGGACGGGTTGCGGGTGATGTGGGGGATGCCCCGGCCGACCCGCAACCTCGCCCTGCGCAAGCTCGACGACCTGGGCCTGCTGCTCGCCATCGGGTTCGTGCTGCTGGTCAGCGTGACCATCGCCGGCTTCGGCACCGCGTACTCCGTGCAGCTGCTGCACCTCCTGGACCTGTCCGACTCGCTCTGGGGCAACCTGATCACCAAGGTCGTGTCGATCGTGCTCGGCTTCCTGGTCGACCTGCCGCTGTTCACCTTGATGTTCACCGGGCTCAGCGACTGGCGGCCACGCAAGCGGGTGCTCCGTGGCGTCCTGCTGGCCAGCGTCGGCTTCGAGGTGCTCAAGCTGCTCGGCTCGGTGCTGCTCGCCCGTGTGACGGCCAAGCCGGTCTATGCGACGTTCGCCCTCGGCGTCGGCCTGCTGGTCTGGATGTATCTCGTGCACCGGGTCCTGCTGTTCGCCGCGGCGTGGACCGTGACCGGCCCCGGCGACGACGGCCCCACCGAGCCGGTGCACCGGCCGTGGCGGCGGCCGCGGGGACCGGGGGTACCGCCGGCGGAGGCCAGCGCCGCGCTGAGCTAGGGCTCGATGGCGGGACCGTCAGGGTGTGACAGGTGCAGACCCGCGCTGGAGCCGCAGGGTCACCTGACCGGCAGCGTCGACCAGGTCGAGCACCTTGCCGTCGAAGCCGGCAGCGGCGGCACCGGCGAAGTCGAGCGGGACCTGGGTCCCGGTGCAGAGGACCAGCGTCGTCGGCCCGATCGTCGCCAGCACGGCACCACCGTCGAGCACCCGCCAGCTGCCCGAGCTGCGGTTGCAGCCGTCCGAGCCATGCCAGTCGCCGGCCGCAGTCAGCGTCAGGTAGCCGCGCGTGCCGTCCATGGGCAGCCAGGTCCCGGCCAGGCCCTCGGCCGTCGCGGTGGTCAGTCCCGCCGGCAGTCCCACCGGCGGCCGATCGAGCTTGGCCGCCTCGGCGGGGCTGAGCGACGGCGGGTCCGCCTCGCTGGCCAGGATCGTCGGTGGCAGGTACGGCTTGTCACCGGGGGTCAGTCGCGCCAGCTCGCGGCCGTTGGCGTCGAGCAGCAGCCACCCCCCGGCCACCGTACGGAAGCCGTGAGCCTTCCACAGCCAGGGCAGCGACGAAAGGTCGGTGCGGGGACTGTCGGAGCAGGCCTGCGAGCCTCCGTACAGCGAGTTGACGAAGGCCCCTTGCGCCGCCGCCCGCCAGCTGCCCTCGATGGACCCGCAGTGCCGGTAGACGCTCAGGCCGGCCGTGCCGTTGAGGATCAGCCGGGTGGTTGCGGGCTCGCCCTTGGCGATGACCGCCCACCGGCCGACCAGGCTGCTGACCCTGACGCCCGGTGCCGGCGCCGAGGCAGTGGGCGAGGGTGCCTGGCTCGCCGTCGTGGGCGCGGCGGACGGTGCTCCGCTGGTGGACGGGGCAGTCGGCAGCATTGGGCTCGTCGATCCCGCGGAGGCGGACGGGGTGGCGGGTGCACCCGTGCGGGCGGAGCTGGCCTGGGCGCAGCCCGACACCAGCAGCGCGGCGGCAGAGAGTGAGATCAGCCGTACCGCCGGGCTCCGGTCCATGATCGCGCAGTATGGCCGGAGCCGGCGGCAGCGGCAAGGCAGGTCAGCGGCCAGAACGAGCTGAGGAAGTGCGTGCTGCTGTGGCAGCCGGCGGGTGCCGAGCCACCAGAAAAGTGCCTCGGCCGCGAAACCCTCGCTTGGGCGCAGGTCAGAAGCGGAGGGACTTCTCGGCGGACGCCATCCGGCGCCGTCGGCGGCGCTGCAACGTCGCCAGTGTCCCGGCAGCACCGACGACGAGGGCTCCGGCGACCCCGAGCGGGACCCCGATCG
>JAWWOM010000196.1:0-15263 GCA_033851655.1 Frankiales bacterium | reverse complement strand
CTGGGGCTGGAGTAGGTCCCAAGGGTTGGGCTGTTCGCCCATTAAAGCGGTACGCGAGCTGGGTTTAGAACGTCGTGAGACAGTTCGGTCCCTATCCGCCGCGCGCGCAGGAGACTTGAGAAGGGCTGTCCCTAGTACGAGAGGACCGGGACGGACGAACCTCTGGTGTGTCAGTTGTTCTGCCAAGAGCACCGCTGATTAGCTACGTTCGGAAGGGATAACCGCTGAAAGCATCTAAGCGGGAAGCCTGCTTCAAGATGAGGTCTCCCACAGGGTTAACCTGGTAAGGCCCCCGACTAGACCATCGGGTTGATAGGCCGGAAGTGGAAGTGCGGTAACGCATGCAGCTGACCGGTACTAATAGGCCGAGGACTTGACCACAAACATGCTACGCGTCCACTGTGCGGTTCCCGAGATACGGGTGAATTCTGCCTTGATATCTCCATAGAGTTTCGGCGGCCATAGCGACAGGGAAACGCCCGGTCCCATTCCGAACCCGGAAGCTAAGCCTGTCAGCGCCGATGGTACTGCACACGGTAGTGTGTGGGAGAGTAGGACGTCGCCGGACATTCTTTCGATAAGGGCCATTCCTCAGGGGATGGCCCTTATCGCGTTTAAGGAGCATTGCGTTGACTGGACAGGATGACCGCGCCGAGCGTCCGCCGACGTCGGACCACAAGAAGCCGTCCGCCGGGGGCAAGCCGCCCCGTGCGGGAGCGGCTCGTACTGGCGCGCCCCGAGCCGGTGCTGCGCGTACCGGAGGCCCCCGCACCGGTGGAGCGGCCCCCCGGGCCGCTGCCCCGCGCACCGGAAAGCCTGCAGCTGGCGGTCCGAGGGTGGGGGCCAAGCCGGATCGTGGCGGCAGGCCCTCCGATCGGGACGCTGTCGGCTATCGGCCGCGCGCTGCCGGCGACCGACCAGCCCGTGCCGGCCGTCCCGAGACCAGTGACGGCGTCCGCAGCCCGTCGCGCTTCGGAGCCCCGGCGGGCCGCGGCGGTGCAGCCGCCGACGGTCGGTCCAGCAGGAGCAGAGACCAGGCGGGGACGCCCGACCGGGGCACCGGTGGCTCAGGATCCAGGGGCGGCCAGGGTGCCGGCCGTAGCTATGGCGCCGGCGGCGATCCGGCCCGGAACGCCGATGGCCGCCGGCCCCGCACCGGCGCCGACAAGTTCGGTTCGCGCCAGCTCGGCGGTGACAGCCGCCCATCCCGGGAGGCCTCAGCGGAGAACCGCCCGTCGCGCGGCTTCGGCGCCGGCCCCGCACGACCCTCGGGTCCGGCGCGGGGTTCGTCGGTGGCCGGCACTCGAGGCTCGGCGCCTCGTGACGCGCCCGGCGATGACCGGCGGCCGCCGTCCAGTCGGCGGCCCGTGTCCGGCACCAGCCGCCCGGAGGCGCCCTCTGGTCGCTCACCCTCACACGGAGGTCAGCCGCCTCGAGGCGGGTCCGAGGGCGGCCGTCCTCCCTATGCCGGTGGGGGTCGTCCGGCCGATCGGGGGGGCCGGGCCACCTCCGGCAGGGACGGTGGCGGCAGGGAAGGCGCCGCGCGGCAGAGTCCGGGCGGCAGCGGGCGACCTTCGTACTCCGATCGAGGCCGACCTGACGCCCGGCCCCGTGCCGGCGGTGCCCCGGGTGCTTCCGGCCGGCCCGAGGAACGGGCTCCGCGGCGGGACTCAGCGCCTGGCCGGCAGCCTGAGCGCGGTGCCGACAGCCGACCGCGCTCAGGGGGCGCACCCTCCGGCGCCCGGCCCGAGTCCCGGCCGTCCTTCGAGCGCGGCTCGGGCTCCCGTACGGCGCCCCGTGCAGAGGACCGATCGGGTGATCGTGCCGGACGCGACCGCCGGCCGGCGGACTTCGATCGTCGGCCGCCCCGGCCGGTCGAGCCTGAGCTGCCGGCCGGTTCCGACGCGAGTGACCTGGACGACGACGTGCTGCGCGAGCTCAACGGGCTGCCGTCCGGGCTGAGCGAGCGGGTGGGCGCCCACTTGGCCGCCGCCGGCTACTACCTGGACGACGAGCCCGAGGTCGCCCATCAGCATGCCGTCTTCGCCCGTTCGCTGGCCACCCGGCTGGCGAGCGTACGAGAGGTCGCCGGCATCACCGGCTACCTGACCGGGCAGTTCGCGGACGCACTGGCCGACCTCCGGGCGGCCCGGCGGATGACCGGCCGGGCGGACATGCTGCCGATCATGGCGGACTGCGAGCGTGGGCTGGGCCGTCCGGAACGGGCGCTGGCGATGTGGGACGACCCGCAGGTCGCCCGGCTCGACACGGCGACCCGGGTCGAGCTGCTGATCGTCGTGGCCGGCGCACGCCGCGACCTCGGACAGGACGAGTCAGCGGCGGTGATGCTGCAGGTGCCCGAGCTGCACCGGTCGGTCGATGAGCCGTGGTCGGCCCGACTGCGCTACGCCTACGCCGATGTCCTGGCGGCCCTCGGTCGCAGGGACGAGGCGCGGCGCTGGTTCACCGCAGCCGTGCAGGTCGACGGTGACGAGTTGACCGACGCCGCCGAGCGGCTGGCCGAGCTGGCCTGAGCAGGACCGCCGTACCTCGCGGTACCCCACGCTGCTGCTCCTGTGGACAACCCCGACGCGCCGGGTTGCCGGTTGTCCACAGCGGTGCGCCGGTGCTGGTGGGTGCGCCTGCGATCGGCGAACGTGGTCCGAGCTCGCCCGGACGGGGCGAACGGACACGGAGGTGGCGCGATGACCGAGGGCGCAGTTGTCGAAGGGGAGACGGGCCGCACCCGCCCGCGCAAAGCTGACCCCGAGCTGCCGTTCAACGAGGTGCGGCTGGTCGGTCGGGTGGCAGCGCCGGCGGAGACCAGAGAGATGCCCAGCGGGGACCTGATGACGACGTTTCGGGTGATCGTGCCCAGGGAGGAGCGATCCGGGGCGGCCGCGGGCGGGGCGAACGGCCGGAAAGGCGGGGTCGACACGATCGAGTGCGTTGCGTGGCGGGCAGGTCTGCGTCGTACTGTGAACTCGTGGCACGAAGGTGACATGGTGGCGGTGACCGGCGCGTTGCGACGGAGGTTCTGGCGGGGCGAGGCAGGCGCGACGAGTCGACACGAGATCGAGGTCTCCAAGGCTACGCGGGTGCGACGAGCCTCGCCGTGATGGATTGCCCGGCAAGGCTGCCGGTCACGCGGCGCGAAGGCCGGTCATCGGACCGGCGGAGGAGGTGGCTCGTGACACAGGGCAACGACGAGTGGTCGGACCCGGCGGACGAGTCTGCTGCACCGGCCGCGTACGAGGTGCCTGCCGACGTGCTCCCTGTCGGTGAGGTCTACGACTGGTACGTCCGGGGGGTGGAGCTGCTCGAGGGTGGCAATGCCGCGGCAGCGGTGCAGCTGCTCAGCCACGCCAGCGCCGCTGAGCCGGCGTCCCGCTCGGTCCGCGAGGGCCTGGCCCGGGCCCAGTTCGACGCCGGGATGTACGCCGAGGCCAAGGAGAGCTTCGCGATGATCATCGAGGCCAACCCGGCAGATGACTACGCCCAGTTCGGGATGGGGCTCGCCGCGGCAAAGGAAGGGCAGCTGCAGGAGGCGGTCGAGCACCTCGCGCTTGCTGCTGCGATGCGCCCGGACATCACCCACTACGCCACGGCACTCCGCGGTGCCCGTGCGGCTCTGAGCGCTCGACGATGACTGTTGCCCCACCGCCCGCCGGGATTGTCCACGACGACGGGTCGGCGGAGCCTGCCCCGGACAGCCCGCTGTCCGGGCGCTACGACGTGGCGCTGCTGGACCTCGATGGTGTTGTCTACCGCGGCGCCGACCCGGTCCCCTCCGCGCCCGAGGCGCTGGTGGCGGTTCGCCACGCCGGCATGCGGCTGGCCTTCGTGACCAACAACGCATCGAGGACGCCCGAGCAGATCGTGGCCCATCTGGATCAGCTCGGGGTCACCGCGCGCCCGGACGAGGTCGTCACCTCCGCCCAGGCTGCGGCGACGCTGGCGGCCGAGCGGCTCCAGCCGGGCGGGCGGGTCTTCGTGGTGGGCAGCGATGGCCTGCGCGAGGCCCTGCGGGAGGTCGGGCTGCCGCTCGTCGACCGCTACGACGTGGCGCCCCGCCCCGAGATGGTGGTTCAGGGATTCTCGCCCGACCTGACCTATGAGGACCTGGCCCAGGCCGCCCTGGTGGTCGCTGCCGGAGCTGTCTGGATCGCGACCAACGTCGATGCCACGTTGCCGACGGCGCGGGGGCTGCAGCCGGGCAACGGCGCCTTGGTGGCTGCCGTCGCTGCGGCCGCCGGCCGGCAGCCGCTGGTGGCCGGCAAGCCGGAGCGGGCGCTGTTCGACGAGGCGGTCCGGCGCAGCTCAGGAAGGCGTCCGCTCATGGTGGGCGACCGGCTCGACACCGACATCGCCGGCGCCGTCCGGGCCGCGATGGACAGCCTCCTGGTGCTGACCGGTGTGAGCACCGTCGCCGACCTGATCCGCGCCGACGCCGCTGCCCGGCCTACCTACCTGGCGGCCGATCTCTCCGGGCTGGCGGCGGACCTTCGACCGCTCGCCGACTACGCGCTGCTGCCTGTCCAGCGCAGCACCGGCTGGCAGGCGGAGAGCTGGCCGGGCACCGTGCGGCTGACCCGCACCGCCTCGGACCGAGGCGATCCGCTGGACGGAGTCCGTACTCTCGTGGTGGCTGCGTGGGCTGCGGCCGACGCCGGACATCCGGTGACCTCCGTGGTCGTCCCCGCCGGTCAGGCCCAGCCTCTCGTGGCACTGGGCGTCCCGCCCGGTCTGCTCCAGCAGCAGGACGAGGACGACACCCGCTCGAGCTCACAGCGAGGAGAGGCGCATGCAGGACACTGACTTCCCGGACGCCGGCGCTGGTTCCTCGCCGGAGCGGACCGGTGACGCTCGGGTCGATGCCGCGATGGAACGACTCGCCGGTCTCGACCAGCTGCCACTCGCCGCCCAGGTGACCGTGTTCGACGACGTGCACCGGTTGCTGCAGGATGCTCTGACCGGTGCCGACGTGGCGGGTACGGAGACCCAGGACAGGTGAGCCGGCGCCTGCGGCTGGACGCCGAGCTGGTTCGCCGGGGGATGGCCCGGTCGCGCGAGCATGCCGTGGAGCTGGTCGACGCCGGCCGGGTGACGGTCGCGGGCCAGCGGGCCACCAAGCCGGCCACCCAGGTCGACGGTGCCGATGCGCTGCATGTCCAGCCCGGCGGCGATACGGAGGACTTCGTCTCGCGCGGCGCGCACAAGCTGATCGGAGCGCTGGACGCGTTCGCGGAAGCCGGCCTGACCGTCAGCGGCAAGCGATGCCTGGATGCCGGCGCCTCGACCGGCGGGTTCACGGACGTGCTGCTGCGTCGGGGGGCGGGGCAGGTGGTTGCTGTGGACGTCGGCTACGGCCAGCTGGCCTGGCGACTGCGCCAGGACGAGCGGGTCCAGGTCCATGAGCGGACTAACGTCCGCAACCTTCAGCCCTCCGACATCGGCGGCCCCGTGGAGCTCCTGGTCGCCGACCTGTCCTTCATCTCCCTGCGCGTGGTGCTCCCGGCGCTGGCCGGCTGCACGGTGGCAGAGCCTCCCGCCGACCTCCTCCTCATGGTGAAGCCGCAGTTCGAGGTCGGCCGTGAGCAGCTCGGCTCCGGTGGAGTGGTCCGCGAGCCGGAGCTGCGGGCCGCGGCCGTACGGAGGGTTGCTGCAGGTGCCGCCGAGCTGCAGCTCGGCGTCGCCGGGGTCACCGCCAGCCCGTTGCCCGGACCGTCAGGCAACGTCGAGTATTTCCTCTGGCTACGGCGGGACGCCGGCCCGCTCGAGGAGACCGCGCTGCAGACCGCGCTGCTGGAGGGCCCGTCATGACCCGCGAGGTGCTGCTCGTCGCCCACACCGGCCGGCCGGCCGCGCTGCACAGCGCAGCCATCGTCGCCCGCCGGTTGGCCGAGGTCGGGATCTCGCTGCATGTTCTGGGTGACGAGGCGCAGGATCTCAACCTCGAGGGTGTGTCGGTGCAGACCGCGTCGGACGGCGTGATCGACCGGGCCGAGATCGTGCTGGTCCTCGGCGGAGACGGGACCTTGCTGCGGGCCGCAGAGCTCGTACGCAAGGCCGGGACCCCGCTGCTGGGCGTCAACCTCGGTCAGGTCGGGTTCCTCGCCGAGGCCGAGCGGGAGGCGCTGACCTCGACGGTGGACCGGCTGGTCGAGAAGCGCTACGACGTCGAGGAGCGGATGACCGTCGACGTCGCCGTCCACTCCTTACATGGGGCGGTGCAGCACGGCTGGGCCCTCAACGAGGTCGCCGTCGAGAAGGACGCGCGGGAGCGGATGCTCGAGGTGGTCGTCGAGATCGACGGCCGGCCCCTGTCGCGGTGGGCCGGCGACGGCGTCGTCTTCGCCACCCCCACCGGATCGACCGCTTACGCCTTCTCGGCCGGCGGCCCGGTGGTCTGGCCGGAGGTCGACGCCTTGCTCCTGGTGCCGATCAGCGCCCACGCATTGTTCGCCCGGCCCCTGGTGACCTCGCCGCACTCGGTGCTGGCGGTCGAGGTGCTGCCCGAGTCACCCAACGGCGTCGTGTGGTGCGACGGCCGGCGGCGACTGGACATCACGGTCGGCTCCCGGGTCGAGGTGACCCGCGGCTCCGAGCCGGTACGGTTCGCGCGGCTGCACCACCGGCCGTTCACCGACCGGCTGGTTGCCAAGTTCGGGCTGCCGGTCCAGGGCTGGCGTGGCCATGGCGAGTAAGCGCAGCCCCGGCAGGTCGGTCACCGCTCCGGACGGTCTGCTCGAGATGCGGATCCAGGGTCTGGGGGTGATCGAGGACGCCGTGCTCGAGCTGGGACCGGGACTCACCGTGGTGACCGGTGAGACCGGAGCCGGGAAGACCATGGTGGTCCAGGGGCTGGCGCTGCTGCTCGGTGCCAAGCCCGACCCGGGGATGATCCGCAGCGGCGCCGACCGGGCCGTCGTCGAAGGACGTCTGCGGGTCTCGGCGGACAGCCCGGTGGCGGCCCGCGCACTGGATGCCGGGGCAGACCTCGACGACGGTGAGCTGATCCTCAGCCGCATCGTGTCAGCCGAGGGTCGCTCCCGCGCCCAGCTGGGTGGCCGGGGGGTGCCGGCCGCTGTGCTGACCGAGCTTGCCGAACGCTGGGTCGCTGTGCACGGCCAGTCCGACCAGCAAAGGTTGCTCAAGCCGTCGACCCAGCGCCAGGCGCTGGACCGGTTCGGTGGGGACGACGTGGGCGGTCAGCTGGCGGCGTACGGGCACGCCTACACCGCGTTCACGCAGGCTCGGCGCGAGCTCGAGGAGCTGAGCGCCCAGGCGGACAACCGGGCGCGTGAGCTCGACCTGCTCCGGTTCGGTCTGGCCGAGATCGACGCCGTGGCGCCCGAGGCCGGCGAGGACGCCACCCTCGCCTCGGAGGTGGAGCGGCTCTCCCACGCCGACGCGCTGCGGACCGCCGCCGCGCAAGCGCATGCCCTGCTCGGGGGCGACGAGGAGACGGAGGCCGACGTCGGCACGGCGTTGGCCGCTGCGCGGCGGGTGCTCGACCCGGTCGGGGTCCACGACCCGCTGCTCGCGTCCCTGAGCACCCGCATCCACGAGGCGGCCTACCTGCTCGCGGACATCGCGGGGGACCTGGCAGCCTACGTCGACGATGTCGAGGCCGACCCGCTGCGGCTGGCAGCGGCCCAGGAACGACAGGCCGCGCTTGCGGTGCTGACCCGCAAGTACGGGCCGGGAGTGGCAGGGGTGCTGGCCTGGGCGGACCGGGCGCGTACGGACGTGCTCGCGCTCGACGGTGCCGACGACCGACTGGTCCTGCTCCGCGAACAGGTGGGCACCCTCGGCCGGGTGCTGCAGCAGGCGGCCACCGGGCTGTCCCAGGCCCGCGGTCGTGCCGCCGAGGGGTTCGCCTCCGCCGTGGCGGCCGAGCTCACCGAGCTCGCCATGCCGCACGCCCGGCTGCAGGTCGACCTCAACCGGTCGGAGGCCGAAGACGGGCTCGAGCTCGACGGGACCAGCGTCGCCTTCGGGCCGTACGGGGTGGACGAGGTCGAGATCTTGATGGCCGCGCACCCCGGCGCCGCCTTCCGGCCACTCGCCCGCGGCGCCTCCGGTGGCGAGCTGTCCCGGGTGATGCTCGGCATCGAAGTGGTCCTGGCCGGCCAGGACCCGGTGCCCACCTTCGTGTTCGACGAGGTCGACGCCGGGGTCGGTGGCCGGGCAGCGGTGGAGATCGGCCGCCGGCTCGCCCGGTTGGCCCGGGGCGCCCAGGTGCTCGTGGTCACCCACCTGCCCCAGGTGGCCGCCTTCGCCGACCAGCACCTGCTGGTGACCAAGAGCGACGACGGCAGCGTGACGAGCAGCGACGTGCGGCGCCTCGAGGGACAGGACCGGGTGCGCGAGCTGTCCCGGATGCTGGCCGGCCTCGACGACTCGCTGCTGGCGCAGGGCCACGCCGAGGAGCTGCTGGCGACGGCCGCCGAGGCGAAGCGGGCCGGCTGACCCGCGGCCCGGGCGGCGTGGGCACGTGGAGCGCCAAGACGCTTCTGTCACGATGCAGGGGTGAAGGTCCCGGTTCTGCGTCGGCATCGGGCCACCGCCTTGCCCGGCGTGATCGGGATCGCCCGTCTCGACCGCCGTACCAAGAACCTGACCAAGCGGCTGCGCCCTGGCGAGATCGCGGTGATCGACCACCTCGACATCGACCGGGTCAGCGCCGAGGCACTCGTCCAGTGCGGAGTCGCCGCCGTCGTCAACGTGTCCGCGAGCATCAGCGGCCGCTATCCCAACCTGGGGCCGGAGATCATCGTGGCCGCAGGCATCCCGCTGCTCGACGATGTCGGCCCGGAGGTGTTCTCGGTCCTCCGGGACGGCGACCGGGTCCGGCTCGACGAGGGTGTGCTCTACGTCGGCAACGACCAGCGGATCGCCGTCAAGGGCGCGATCATGTCCCTCGAGGACGTCGAAGCCGCCATGGCCGAGGCGCGGGCCGGCTTGTCGGTGCAGATCGAGGCTTTCGCCGCCAACACCATCGAGTTCCTGCGCAAGGAACGTGACCTGCTCCTCGACGGCATCGGGGTGCCGGACATCCGTACGGTGCTGGAGAACCGCCAGGCGTTGCTGGTCGTGCGCGGCTACCACTACCGCGAGGACCTGCAGGCGTTGCGCCCGTACATCCGGGAGTACCGGCCGGTGCTGATCGGCGTCGACGGGGGAGCGGACGCGTTGCGCGACGAAGGCTACAAGCCGGACCTCATCGTCGGGGACATGGACTCGGTGAGCGACGCGACCCTGCAGTGTGGCGCCGAGCTGGTCGTCCATGCCTACCCGGACGGCAGGGCACCCGGTCTGGCCAGGCTCCAGGCGCTCGGCCTCGAGGCGGTGCTGTTCCCGGCGGCGGGCACCAGCGAGGACGCGGCGATGCTGCTCGCGGACGAGAAGGGCGCCGAGCTGATCGTGGCGGTCGGCAGCCACGCCACCCTGGTGGAGTTCCTCGACAAGGGCCGCGCCGGCATGGCGAGCACGTTCCTCACCCGGCTGCGGGTCGGTGGCAAGCTCATCGACGCCAAGGGGGTGAGCCGGCTCTATCGCAGCCGCATCGGCACCCCGAGCCTGCTGCTGCTGATCGTCGCCACGCTGATCCTGTTCAGCGTCGCCATCGGCATCTCGTCGGTGACCCCGATCTACCGGGACATCATCGTCGACAAGTGGCACACCTTCTCCTTCTGGCTGTCAGGACTGTTTCGTTGATTGACTTTCGCTACCACATCGTCTCGATCGTCGGGATCTTCCTCGCACTGGCCGTGGGCCTGGTGCTCGGCACGACGACGCTCAACCCGGTGCTGACCAAGAACCTCAACGACAACGTGAAGGCCCTGACCGCTGACAAGCAGTCCCTGCGCAACCAGCTCAGCCAGGCGGACAGCGACCTGTCCCACGCGGGCGCCTTCATCTCGGCGGTCGAGCAGCCGCTGATCGCGGGGCGGCTGACCGGGCACCGCGTGCTCATCGTGGCGGCGCCCGGCTCGTCGACGTCGTTGCGCAAGAGCATGGCCAAGGCGGTCGCGGACGCCGGCGGACTGGTGACCGGTCAGGTTGCGATCACCGCCGACTACCTCGACCAGGCGAACCAGGTCCGGCTCGGTGACGTGGTCAACAGCGTCGCACCGGGCACGGTCACGCTGCCCCCCGGCGGGACCTCCGGGCAGCGCGCGGCGCAGCTGCTGGCGAGCCTGCTCCTGGCCAGGACGCCGCCGGACACGGCCACCCCCCAGGCCGACGCCGCGTTGACCGCGCTGAGCCAGGCCAAGTTCCTCAAGCTGATCAGTGCCACGGTCGCCCCGGCGGACCTGGCGCTGGTGATCAGCGATGACGGCACCGCTGTCAAGCCCACGCCGAGCGCCAGTACGAGCACCGCCCCCGCCCCGAGCGATGACTCGCTGCTGGACCTGGTCGGCGCGGCGGACAGCGCCGGCAGCGGGGTCGTCGTCGCCGGGACCGTCAACGCCACCAAGGGCAGCCTGCTCAGCGCCGTGCGTGCCAGCGGCACCTCCGACACCGTGTCCACCGTCGACTCCGCCGACTCGCCGCAGGGCACCGTACAGGTGGTCTACGCGCTGGCCGCGCAGCTCCGCGGCGACTCCGGGTCCTACGGCGCCAACAGCGGGTCGGACCTGCCATTGCCGACCCCGGCACCGTGAGCCGGCGCTCCGAGCCGGCCACCCGGCCGTTGGTCTCGGCCGCGCTCGCCGCAGCGGTGACCGCAGGCGGCCTGGCCTTCCTCGACGCCGGTACGGGCCCGAGCTGGCGGCGGCGCAACTACCGGGGCGTCGAGGTCACCCTGTCGGCAGGGCCGGCCGTCGCCGCCGGCCTGCTGGTCGGAGTCGGCGGCCGACGTGAGCTGACGGGTGCCACCGTCGCGGTGGCGGGCGCAGCGCTCGCCGGCTTCTATGACGACTGCCGGTCGGTTCGCGACGACGAGCGGGTGGTCAAGGGTTTCGCCGGCCACCTCAGGGCTCTCGCGGCCGGCCAGGCGAGTGCCGGCGCCGTCAAGGTCGTGGTGGTCGGCCTGTCCAGCCTGGCCGGGGCGTTCCTGCGCAGCGGCGCCTCCGTGGAGACGGCACTGGACGGATGCCTGGTCGCCGGCTCGGCCAACCTGTGCAACCTGCTCGACCTGCGCCCCGGTCGCGCGCTCAAGGTGGCGACGGCCGTGACCGTCGCGGCAGCCCCGTTCTCCCACGGCGTCAGCCGGACCATGCTCGGGGCCTCGTACGGGACCCTCGCCGTTGCACTCCCGGTCGACCTCGGCGAACGCTCGATGCTGGGCGACACCGGAGCCAACGCCCTCGGCGCGCTGGTCGGGTCGGTGCTGTGTACGGGGTCCCGCCGCAGCCGGGTGCTGGCCTTGTCCGTGGTGGCCGGCCTCACCGCGCTGAGCGAAAAGGTCAGCTTCAGCAGGGTTATTGCGACCAACCCGACGTTGCGGTGGCTGGACGAGCTGGGCCGCGCCGGTGGCTGAGCTGACCGACAGCGGGCGCGAGCTGCGCCGGGGGGCTGTCGGCCTGGCGGCCGTGACCATGGTCTCGCGACTGGCCGGCTTCGCCCGTGGTCTGGTGTTCGTCCGCGCGGTCGGGGCGACGGACGTCGGCGACACCTACACCCGGGCCAACACCGTGCCCAACATCGTCTTCGAAACCGTCGCAGGCGGAGCGCTCGCCAGCAGCGTCGTCCCCGTGCTCGCCGGCCCGGTCGACCAGGGCGACCGTGAGCAGACCCTGCGCACGACGGCCGCTCTGCTGACCTGGACGGTGATCCTGCTGATCCCGGTGTCCGTGGCCGGCGTGCTGCTGGCGCATCCGCTGATGGAGCTGCTCACCCCCGCGCGGGCCGGTGTGAACCGCGCGCAGGCTGTCGCGGTGGGCGCACGGATGCTCGCCATCTTCGCCCCCCAGATCGTGCTGTACGGGGTCGGCGTGGTGCTGACCGGCGTCCTGCAGGCCCACCGGCGGTTCCTCGGGCCGGCGGTCGCGCCGCTGCTGTCCAGCCTCGTCGTCGCGGCCGCCTACGTCGTCTACGCGGTCCAGACCCACGCCCACGCACCGACTCTGGCCACCTTGACCCGCGCGCAGGAGCTGACCCTCGCCGTCGGCACGACGGCCGGCGTTGCCGTACTCAGCCTGTCGCTGCTGGTGCCGCTGCGCCGTGCCGGTGTCCGGCTGCGGGTGGCCCTGGAGTTCCCACCGGGCGTCCGGCAGCGGGCCACCCGGCTCGCCCTGGCAGGGATCGCGGCCCTGGCAGCACAACAGTTGTCCTTGGTGGTGGTCCTCCGGCTCTCCTACGGTGGCCCCGCCGGGACCCTCGTGCTGTACCAGCTGGGCTGGACGGTCTTCCTGCTGCCCTGGGCGGTGCTCGCGGTTCCCTTGGCTACCAGTGCTTTTCCGCACCTCGTCGTGCGGCACGAGAGTGGTGACCTGGCCGGCTTCGCCGCCCTCGCCGCACTGACGTCCCGTACGGTGCTGCTGGTCTCCGGGGCGGCGACGGCGGTGCTGGTCGCCGTGGCCGAGCCGATGTCGCGGCTGCTGGCGCTCCATGCGCGGGGGGTGCACACACCGTCCACCCTGGCGGGGGCAATCGTGGCGTTCGCTCCCGGCCTGCTCGGCTATGGGCTGGTCGCCCACGTCGGGCGTGCCCTCTATGCCTGCGGTCAGGGCCGTCGAGCCGCGATCGCCACAGTGTCCGGCTGGATCGCCGTGCTGGCAGGCGATCTCGTGCTGGCCGCAGCTGTCCCGGCCAGCCGGCGACTCGATGCCCTGGCGTGGGGCAACACGTGCGGCATGACCATCGCCGGTGCCGGGCTGCTGCTGGCGTTGTCCGCCGAGGCGAGGGCCGCAGTCGCCGGACTCACCCGTACGTTGCCCACCGTGGCGGTCGCGGCGGCGGTGAGCGGTGGCTCGGGCTACGTCCTGGCCGGCTGGCTGTCGTCGTCGTCGCTGTGGCTGGCGGTGCTGTCTGCCGCGGTCGTGGCCGGCTGGGTCGTCCTCGTTTTCGGTGGCATCGCCCGTCTCGCTGACCCGGTTGCCGTACAGGCCCTGCTCGGGCGTTCGGAGGCCAGGGTTGCCTGAACAGTCAGTCCTGCTGGTGCTGGGCAACAGTACGGGCGGCATCGGCACCCATGTCGCGGCCCTTGCGGCGGCCTGCACCGCCGCGGGCTGGCAGGTCACGGTCTGCGGTCCGGCGCCGGCCGACCAGCTGTTCGGCTTCTCGGGCACAGGCGCGACCTTCGCCGGGCTGCCGATCGGGCTGGCGATGCTGAGCAACCGGTCCCGACGCCGCACCCTTCGGGAGCTGGCCGGCCACCATGCGGTGGTTCACGCCCATGGCCTTCAGGCCGGCGTCGTCGTGGGGCTGGTCTGCCGCAACCAGTCGCACCTGGTCGTGACCTGGCACAACGCGCCGCTGTCCCGCGGCCTCCGGCGTTGGGTGCACGTCAGGCTCGAGCGGATGGCCGCCCGACGGGCAGAGATCACCATCGGCGCTTCGGACGACCTGGTCGTACGGGCCCGGCGGGCCGGTGCCGGCGACGCCCGGTTCCTGCCGGTCGCACCGCCAGCAGTGGCTGCGCCGAGTGCCGACCGCCTGGCCTTGCGGCGTGCGCTGTCCCTCGGCGACCGACCACTCGTCCTTGCGGTCGGCCGGCTGCACCGGCAGAAGCGGTTCGACGTGCTGGTGTCCGCCGCCGCCGCCTGGCGGCAGCGGGTCCCCGTACCCGCTGTGCTCATCGCCGGCGAGGGACCCGAACGAGAGGTGCTGCAGGGCATGGCCTCCGCACTCGGGGTCGACGTCCGGCTGCTGGGGCAGCGGCACGACGTCGCCGACCTGATGAGCGTCGCCGACGTGGTGGTGCTGCCCAGCGCGTGGGAGGCGCGGCCACTCGCGGCCCAGGAGGCGCTGGCCGCAGGTCGCGCGCTGGTCGCGACGCCTGTCGGTGGAGTGCCGTCACTGGTCGGGTCAGCAGCCGTTCTCGTCCCTGTCGGCGACGCGGAGGCGCTTGCCTCAGCTGTCGCACACCTGCTCGACGACCCCGAGGCCCGGCGTCGGCTCGAACGCGAGGCACTGGCCCAGGCGGCCGTTTGGCCGGACGCCACGGCCGTCGCCGCCCGGCTGATGGCTGTCTACGCCGAGCTGCGGGACAGGTCGTGAGGCGCCCGATCGCCGTGCTGGCAATGCTTCTCGTCGGGATGTGGGTCTCGGCTATACCGGCATCGGCCGCGACCCGGCCGGCTGTCGTCGTGCTCGGCATACCAGGTCTGCAGTGGGATGACGTCACCTCAACCGGGACGCCGGCGCTGTGGCGCCTGGCGACGACCGGCTCCGCGGGGGCGTTGTCCATCCGGTCAGCTGCTGCCCTCACCTGTCCGGCCGACGGCTGGCTCACCATCGGCGCCGGCAACCGGGTTCGCGCCCGCCGCGGCTGCACCGCCGCACCGTCCGCCGTCCCGTTAGTCGGGGCACAGGCCACCGTCTCTGGCTTCACCGACATCAGCCGGGACAACCGCGGCCTCGACTTCGGCGCCGTACCAGGCATTCTGGCCTCTGCCCTGCACTCCGTCGGCGACTGCGTCTCAGCGGTGGGCGCCGATGCGGGCCTGGCGGCGGCCGACCGGGACGGCAGGGTCGACCGGCTCACCGGCGCAGTCTCGGCGGCAGCCCTCGCCGGCTGCCCGGTGACCGTCGTCGCCGGACCGGTGGTCACGTCCCCGAGCGAAGCTGCCGCCGCCGACGCGGTGGTCGCCGCCGTCGAGGCCGCCCGGCCCGCCGGCTCGGTCCTGCTCGTCGTCGGCCTCTCCGACACCGATCCGCTGGGCCGGGCGCACCTGCACGTGGCGATCGCGGCCGGTCCGGGCTTCGGCCCCGGCGAGCTGCGGAGCCAGTCCACCCGCCGGGCCCCGTACGTCCAGCTGATCGACGTCGCCCCAACGGTTCTCGAGCTGCGCGGTGCCCTGGCAGCTCCCGGCGTGGCCTCGGCAGTCGACGGCCAGCCGTGGCACGCCACCGGGCACCCGCCGCCGGCCATCACCTCGTTGGTGCGCGCTGACACCGCAGCCGGTGCCGTACGGGCGGCGCTGCCGTGGGCGGTCGCCCTGCTGGTGACCCTGGTCACCGCCGGCGCTGCACTCTCGGTCACCCGACGAAGGCGGCTGGCCGCAGTGGTGTCCTCGACTGCGCTCGCCGCACCGGTCTGCACCTACCTGGTCAACCTCGGGCCGTGGTACGAGTCGCCGGCGCCGACC
>JAWWOM010000157.1:0-10091 GCA_033851655.1 Frankiales bacterium | reverse complement strand
TGGAGGCAACCAATGCTCTCCGCAGAGGCCCTCGCGGCCGAAGACACCTTGGTTCACGTGCTGTGGATCAATGCCGGTTTGAGCTGTGACGGCGACTCGGTGGCGTTGACCGGGGCGACTCAGCCGAGCATCGAGGAGATTGCGCTCGGTGCGCTGCCCGGCCTGCCCAAGGTGGCAGTGCACTGGCCGCTGATCGACTTCGAGTGCGGCCCCAATGGCGGCGCCGACGACTTCCTCGAGTGGTTCTGGAAAGCTGATCGTGGTGAGCTCGACCCGTTCGTCCTCGTGGTCGAGGGGTCGATCCCCAATGAGGCTCTCTCCGGTGAGGGCTACTGGTCGGGATTCGGCAACAACCCCATGACCGGCCAGCCGGTGACGACCAGCGAATGGCTCGACCGTCTCGCACCCAAGGCGTTGGCGATTCTCGCGGCGGGCACCTGCGCGACCTATGGCGGGATCCACGCCATGGCAGGCAATCCCACCGGTGCCATGGGTGTGCCGGACTATCTCGGCTGGGACTGGAAGAGCAAGGCGGGGTTGCCGATCGTGTGCGTGCCCGGCTGTCCGGTCCAGGGCGACAACCTCTCCGAGACCATCACCTATCTGCTGTACCAAGCAACCGGCCAGGCACCGATGATCCCGCTGGACGAGGCGCTGCGCCCGACCTGGCTGTTCGGCCAGACGGTGCACGAGGGCTGCGACCGCGCCGGCTACTACGAGCAGGGCGACTTCGCCACCGAGTACGGGTCCCCCAAGTGCATCGTCAAGCTCGGTTGCTGGGGCCCCGTGGTCAAGTGCAACGTACCCAAGCGGGGATGGATCAACGGCGTCGGCGGCTGCCCCAACGTCGGCGGCATCTGCATCGGGTGCACCATGCCGGGGTTCCCCGACAAGTTCATGCCGTTCATGGACGAGCCGCCGGGTGGCAAGCTCTCCACGACCTTGGTGGGCGGCTACGGAAAGACCGTCACAGCGCTGCGGGCCAAGACCACGCAGACGCTCGACAAGGAGCCGAAGTGGCGAAAGCCGGGGAGCAAGCTGCTCAGCGGCGCCACCCGCACCTGGTAACAGATCTGCACAGCAGGGACTCGCATTTTTGGGCACGGCTAGCTCTGGGATGACAACAATGACGTCGACGCTCCCGCGGACCGGTTCCAGCAGCACGGACAAGGCGGGCCTGGTCGAAATGGCCTGGGACCCGATCACCCGCATCGTCGGCAGTCTCGGCATCTATACCAAGGTCGACTTCGCCAACATGACCGTCGCCGAGTGCCACAGCACCTCGTCGATCTTCCGCGGCTACAGCATCTTCATGAAGGGCAAGGATCCGCGCGACGCCCACTTCATCACCAGCCGGATCTGCGGCATCTGCGGCGACAACCACGCCACGTGCTCCTGCTATGCGCAGAACATGGCGTACGGGGTCGCGCCGCCCGCCCTCGGTGAGTGGATCGTCAACCTGGGCGAGGCAGCGGAGTACATGTTCGACCACAACATCTTCCAGGAGAACCTGGTCGGGGTGGACTACTGCGAGCGGATGGTCAAGGAGACCAACCCCGGCGTGCTGGCCAGGGCCGAGAACACCCGCTGCGCGCACGAGGACGCCCACGGCTACAAGACGATCGCTGACATCATGCGGGCGCTCAATCCCTTTACCGGTGAGTTCTACCGGGAGGCGCTGCAGGTGAGCCGGTGGACCCGGGAGATGTTCTGCCTCATGGAGGGCCGGCACGTCCACCCCTCGACGCTCTACCCCGGCGGTGTGGGCACCGTTGCCACCATCCAGCTGATGACCGACTACATCACCCGGCTGATGCGCTACGTCGAGTTCATGAAGAAGGTCGTCCCGATGCACGACGACCTCTTCGACTTCTTCTACGACGCGCTGCCGGGGTACGAGAAGGTGGGGCTCCGGCGTACGTTGCTCGGCTGCTGGGGCGCCTTCCAGGACCCCGAGCACTGCAACTTCTCCTACAAGGACATGGCGGCGTGGGGCCGCAAGATGTTCGTGACACCAGGTGTTGTCGTCGACGGCAAGCTGGTCACGACCAGCCTGGTCGACATCAACCTCGGCATCCGGATCATGCTCGGCAGCTCGTACTACGAGGACTGGTCCGACCAGGAGATGTTCGTCACGCGCGACCCACTGGGCAACCCGGTGGACCGCCGTCACCCGTGGAACCAGCACACCAACCCGCAGCCCCAGAAGCGCGACCTGGACAACAAGTACAGCTGGGTGATGTCCCCCCGCTGGTTCGACGGTCAGGACAACCTGGCTCTCGACACCGGTGGCGGCCCTCTGGCCAGGCTCTGGTCGACAGCGTTGGCCAACCTGGTCGACATCGGCTACGTGAAGGCGACCGGCACCAGTGTGCAGATCAACCTTCCCAAGACGGCCCTCAAGGGACCGGTCAGCCTGGAGTGGAAGATCCCGCAGTGGAGCAACACGCTGGAGCGGAATCGTGCGCGCAGCTATTTCCAGGCCTATGCCGCAGCCTGCGCCCTGCATTTCGCCGAAAAGGCCCTCGCTGAGATCCGGGCCGGGAACACGAAGACCTGGGAGACCTTCGAGGTGCCGGACGAGGCCGTCAGCTGCGGGTTCACCGAAGCCGTCCGCGGTGTGCTGTCGCACCACATGGTCATCCGCGACGGCAAGATCGCGAACTACCACCCGTACCCGCCGACGCCGTGGAACGCCAGCCCCCGGGACTCCGCCGGCACCCCTGGACCGTACGAGGATGCCGTCCAGGACCAGCCGCTGTTCGAGGAGAACAAGGCCGAGGACTTCAAGGGCATCGACATCATGCGCACCGTCCGCAGCTTCGACCCCTGTCTGCCGTGCGGCGTGCACATGTACCTCGGCAAGGGCAGGACCCTCAAGCGCACGCACTCGCCGACTGCCGCCGTCACGGAGGAGGGATGACCCTGCCCTCGGTCGATCCGACGGCGTGCGGAGAACGCATCGAGGTCCTGCTGGAGGCAAGTGCTGCTGCCGGTCCGGTGGCGAGGGAGCGGGCCGAGGAGCTGATCCGGATCGTGGTCGAGCTCTACGGCGCCGGCCTGGAGAGGCTCATGGAGCTGGCTTACGAGGCCGGCAAGCTCGACGACGACCTGCTCGAGCGGCTGGCCGGCGACCAGCTGGTGTCCAGCCTACTGCTGGTGCACGGCCTGCACCCGTACGGGATCGAGGAGCGGGTGGAGCGGGCGCTGGCCGGTGTGCGCCCTTACCTCGACTCACACGGGGGCGACGTGCGTCTGCTCGACGTCACCGACGAAGGCGTGGTCCGGCTGCAGCTGCTCGGGAGCTGCGACGGCTGCGCCTCCTCCTCGGCGACGCTCGAGCTGGCGGTTGACGGCGCGGTACGGGCAGCGGCACCCGAGGTGATCCGGATCGACGTCGAGGCAGCACCGTCGGCCCGCGGCCTGATCCCGGTCGCCGACCTGACCGCGAGACTGCGGCCGGCCGAAGCGACCGGCGCGGTCATCTGGTCCCCGGCCGGCCGGTCGGAGGACCTGGCGGTCGGAGCGCTGCAGTGCACCACCGTTGCGGGCCTCGACGTGCTGATCTGCCGCCTGCTCTCCGGCGTCTACGCCTACCGCGACTCCTGTGCCCGCTGCGGGGCCGGTTTCACCGGCTCGGTGCCACAACGCTCGCCGTCGTCCCCGGGCAGTGCGGTGCTGACCTGCCCCGCGTGCTCCGCCCACTACGACATCCGCAAGGCCGGCGTGGAGGTCGAGGACCCAGCCCTGCACCTGGAGCCCGTACCGTTGCTCGAGAGGGACGGCGGCCTCGAGATTGCCGTACGGGCACCGGTTCCGGCATGACCGGCCCAAGCGGCGGCCCGCTCGGCGTGCTGTCCCGGATCCGCTCCCAGCGGCCCGAGCCGTCCCCGTACGAGCGGTGCGAGATGTGCGGAGCGCCCGTCGCCGACGAGCACTCCCACGTGGTCAACGTCGCCAGCCGGTCGCTGCTCTGCTCCTGCCGCCCGTGCTACCTGCTGTTCACCCATGACGATGCGGCGCTCGCCTACCGAGCCGTACCCGACCGTCATCTGTCCTTCGGGGTGCTGCCGGCCCCTGTCTTCGACGAGCTCGAGCTGCCGGTGGGCATCGCTTTCCTCTTCGTCAACTCCGCCATCGGCCGGGTGGTCGCGTTCTATCCGGGCCCGGCAGGGGCCACCGAGTCGGAACTTCCGTTGCTGGCCTGGGAGAACGTGGTCAAGGCCGTGCCGCAGCTCGCCGCCATCAAGGCGGACGTCGAGGCCCTCCTCGTGCACACCGTCGACGGGCAGGTTGAGGCCTTCCTGGTCCCGATCGACGTGTGTTACGAGCTGGTCGGCCATCTGCGGCTGCTCTGGCGCGGCTTCGACGGGGGACAGGAAGTCCGCGAGCGGCTGGCCGGCTTCTTCGACACGGTACGGCTGCGGGCACGGCCTGGCGGCCCGCCATGACCGACCTGGGGTTCGAGGTGCTCGAGGTGCTGCCCCAGCAGCACGCTGCGGCACCGCACCTGCTGTTCCGGCTGCGGGTCACCGAGGGCAGCGGCGCCCTCGTGCATGCCATGGCACTGCGCTGCCAGATCCGGATCGAGCCACAACGCAGGCCCTACGACCTTGCGGAGCAGGCGGCGCTGGCAGATCTGTTCGGCACGGCCGAGCGGTACGCCAGCACGCTCAAGCCCTTTCTGTGGACCCATGCGACCGCGACCGTGCAGGGATTTCAGGGGTCGCGGGACTTCGACCTGCCGGTCGCCTGCACCTACGACTTCGAGGTCAGCGCGACGAAGTACCTGCACGCGCTGGGTGGCGGCGCGGTGCCGCTCGTCCTGCTGTTCAGCGGAACGGTCTTCACCCGCGGGGCCACCGGCTTCGCCGTCGAGCAGCTGTCCTGGTCGCTCGAGGCACCCTGCCTGCTGCCGGTCAGCACCTGGCGGGCGCTGATGGACCTGTGGTTCCCGGGCAGCGGTTGGCTGAGGCTCGACCGCGACACCATCGCGGCGCTCGCCGGCTACCGGACGGCGCACGGCCTCACCTCGTGGGAGGAGACGCTGGCCCGGTTGCTGCCGGCGGAGGTGACCGCCCCATGACCTTGACCGCTGCCCGTCAGGTGGCCGACGCCGTCCTGTACGAGGGCTACCTGCTCTATCCCTATCGCGCCTCGTCGGCCAAGAACCGGGTGCGGTGGCAGTTCGGTGTCCTGGGGCCACCGGGCGCCAGCGCCGCCGGCGCCGGCGAGGACCCGTCGATGGCTGCGGAGATGGTGCTGGAGCACCGGGCCGGAGCCACGGTCGACGTCATCTTGCGGTTCCTGCAGGTGCAGTCGCGGACGGTGGAACAGTGGACCGGCGAGGCCTGGGCTCCCGCGGACGAGCTCGTGGTCGGCGGCACCCGGTGGATCCCGTTCCACGAGGCGGTTGCCAGGGAGGTGCCGCTGTTGCTGCTCCCGCTGGACCGGGCCGCGCAGACCCATCCGGTCGCAGTGCCGGGCGGCCGGGAGATCGAGGAGCTCTACGAGGGCGTCCAGCTGGTCGGCCGGCTGGTCCGCACCCGCTGGGGTCTCGAGGGCTCGGTCGACGTGCTTGCCCGGCCCGGAGCGGACCCGCGGGCGGTGCTGCTGACGGTCCGGTTGCACAACGGCACGGCGTGGTCCGCAGAGCAGCTCGACGGTTGGACCGCGCGTGACGTCGCTGCACGGGCCTCGTTCGTCGGCACCCATCTGCTCGTGACGGCACAAGGGACCTCGTTCGTGTCCTTGCTCGACGGACCCGACTGGGCCGCCGCCGACGTCGCGTCGTGCCTGCAGTCGCGGTGCTGGCCGGTCCTCGTGGCCGACGACGACGGCAGGGACGCGGTGCTGGTGTCGCCGATCATCCTCGGTGACCACCCCAGCATCGCGCCGGAGAGCACCGGCGACCTGTTCGACGCCACCGAGATCGACGAGATCCTGACCCTGCGGGTGATGACGATGACCGAGGACGAGAAGTCCGAGGCCCGCGGCACCGACCCGCGTGCCGCAGCCATCCTGTCCCGCTGCGACGCCCTCAGCGACCAGGAGCTCGAGCGGCTGCACGGTGGCCGCCGGGATCCGGTGGTCGAAGACGAGATGCCGGTCGAAGACGAAGTGCCATGGTGGGACGCCGATCAGGACGCCCGCGCCCAGCCGACCACGGACTCCGTACTGGTCAACGGTGTACGGGTCGCGATGGGCAGTCGGGTGCTGCTCCGGCCGTCGCGGCGGGCCGACGCCCAGGACCTTTTCCTGGCCGGGCTGACGGCCGTCGTGGCCAGGGTCTACTTCGACGTGGACGGCGGCACGCACCTGGCGGTTGCCCTGGAGGACGACCCCGGACGCGACCTGTACGGGACCACGGGGCGGTTCTACTACTTCGGCCCCGAAGAGGTCGAGGCACTGCCCGCGCGTGAGGCGTCGTCGTGACCGGCCGGGTCCTGGTGGCCGGAATCGGCAACTTGTTCCTGTCCGACGACGGCTTCGGCAGCGAGGTGGCCCGTCGACTGGGCGGACAACCACTGCCCGAAGGGGTCAAGGTCGTCGACTACGGCATCCGGGGGATGCACCTCGCGTACGACCTGCTCGACGGCTACGACACCTTGGTCGTGGTGGATGCGATGCCGGGTGAGGGGGAGCCGGGGGACCTTACGGTCCTGAGCGTCGGGGCCGACGACCTGGGTGACGGCGAGTACGACGCGCACGGGATGGCACCCGTCGCCGTCCTGGCGAATCTCGGCCAGCTGGGCGGGTCCCTCCCGCCGACCTTCGTCGTCGGTTGCCACCCGGCCTCGGTCGATGAAGGCATGGGCCTTTCCCCCGCTGTCGAGGCGGCAGTCGACGGCGCCGTCTCGCTCATCCATGAGCTGCTGGAAGAACACCACAACCCACGGAAGGACCCGTCATGAGAACCTTCGGCATCATTACGACCGGAGTGCTCGCCGTGTTGGCGGCTGCTGGTGCCGTGCTCGCCGTACGGTCGGCGCCGGACATCAAGCGCTACCTGCGCATCCGGTCGATGTAGCAGGTGAGCAGATGCATGAGATGAGTTACTGCGAAGGCGTTCTTGAGGCCGTCGAGCGGCGGGCGGCCGGCCGTCGGGTGGAGCGGATCGGCGTACGGATCGGTGCCGTCCACCGGGTAGTCGAGGGCGCCTTCGAGCAGTCGTTCCAGATCGCCGCGGCGGGCGGCCCCGCCCAAGGTGCGACGACGGAGGTCGTCGTCGTCCCGGTCAGCGGGCACTGCATGGACTGCAGGGCGGACTTCGAGGCACTCGAGTCGTCGCCCGCCTGCCCGACCTGCGGCTCGCTCGACGTTGCGGTCGTCGGAGGCGACGAAGTCATCCTGGCCTGGCTGCAGTACGCCGAGACCGTCGACCTTCCGGACGAGCGGGTCGCCGAGCACACGCACGTCGGAAGGGCATAGTCATGTGCCTCGCCATCCCCGGCCAGATCGTCGAGTTCCTCCCGGGCAACGACGATCAATTGGCTCTTGTCGACGTGGTCGGCGTCAGACGCAAGATCAATATCGGCCTGATGGAGGGGACCCGGCTCGACGTCGGGGACTACGTGCTCATTCATGTCGGCTTCGCCATGTCCAAGGTCGACGAGAACGAAGCGGCGCAGGCCCTGTCGATGCTGGAGATGATGGGCCAGGGGTCCACCACCAGTGTTGACTGACCCCCTCAGCCGGATGCTGTGGTCTCGACCGGCAGGTTCTCCCGGATCCAGCCGTCCATACCGCCTGGCATCTCCTTGACCCGCCGGCCGAGCTCGGCCAGGCGCAGCGCCCCCCGCGTCGAGCCGTTGCAGTGCGCGCCGTTGCAGTAGGTGATGACCAGCACATCAGGCGGCAGCAGCTCCGCTACCGACTCGGCAGTGATCCGCCGATGCGGCAGGCTGACCGCACCGGGCACGTGGCCTTCGTCGTACAGCTGCTTGCTGCGGCAGTCGACGACGACAAACCCGCCCACTCCGGCTGCGATGTCGGCGCCGAGGTCGGAACAGTCGGACTCGTACGCGAGCCGGTCGGCGAAGTGCATGGCCGCGAGGGCCGGGTCGGCGGCGGGGTGGTCGAGGGTCGCGCTCCTGGTCTGCATGTCGTCCATGCTGGCGCGGGGACCCGTACCGGACGAGTGTCTTGAATGACGTCGAGCGTTAAGATCCAGACATGCGCTCGCTGACGCCACACCGCATTGCCGCCCTGGCCTACCCCGGCATGGCGCCGTTCGAGCTCGGCGTGGTCGTCGAGGTCTTCGGCCTGGCCAGGCCGGAGCTCGACGTCCCGTCCTGGTACCGGCTGGAGGTCTGCGCCGTGGCTCCGGGGCCCCAGCCGGCGATCGGGGGGATCAGCATCGAGGTTCAGCACGGGCTGGAGATCCTGGCCGACGCCGACACGGTGATCGTGCCGGGCTGGCCGGTCGAAGCGGACGTCCCGGACGAGCTCCAGCGGGAGATCCGGAGCGCCCACGAACGCGGTGCGCGCATCGTGTCGATCTGCTCCGGCGCCTTCGTGCTTGCCGCGACCGGACTGCTCGACGGGCGGAGGGCTGCCACGCACTGGCGTTATGCGGACCGGCTGGCAGCGCGCTACCCACGGGTTGTCGTCGACGAGGACGTGCTCTATGTCGACGAGGGTGAGCTGTTGACGTCGGCCGGATCTGCCGCCGGCATCGACCTGTGCCTGCACCTCGTCCGCGCCGATCACGGAGCGGCGATCGCCAACCAGGTCGCGCGCCGGCTGGTCATGCCGCCGCACCGCGCCGGTGGGCAGGCGCAATACATCGAGGCACCGGTCGCCGCCGATGACGACAGCCGCATCCACGACGTGATCGCCTGGCTGGCAGGCGATCTGGCCCGCCAGGTGTCCGTGGCGGACCTCGCTGCTCGGGCACATCTGTCCGAACGCCAGTTCGCACGGCGGTTCCGTGACGTCACCGGTGAGAGCCCGCACGAGTGGCTGATCGGCCAGCGGATCGCGGCGAGCCTCGCCTTGCTCGAGGCCGGAGACGACTCGGTCGAGCACGTGGCGAGCGCCGTCGGCTTTCCGACAGTGGTGACCTTCCGGCACCACTTCCGTTCGCGGCTGCAGACGTCGCCGACCGCCTACCGGCGCGCCTTCAGGGGCTGACTGCGCCCTGCTGACGGTAGGGTCTGCAGTGTGAAGCCGCATCCGGGCGTTCTGCCCCGGCGCTCCAGCAGATCACCAGCTGTCGGCGGTTCACCTTCCAGGAGCGCACTCGTGTCCACGTCCCGTTCCGGCGCGCGCGCCGGCCTCGTCCAGATCACCCTCGCCGGGTTGCTCTGGGGCACCACCGGCGTGGTGGTACAGATCATCCGCAAGCACACCGGCCTCAGCGCCATCAGCATCGGCTTCTACCGACTCGCCATCGCCGCACTGTTCCTGCTGGCGCTGCAGTTCCGGACGTTGCCTGCCCTCGTACGGGCGGTGCGTGCCTCCCCGGCCAGGCTGATCCTGGTCGGCGTGGGGCTCGGGGCGTACCAGGCCTCGTACTTCATCTCGGTCGCCGCCGTCGGCGTCAGCCTGTCGACGATGGTGAGCCTCGGCGTTGCCCCCGTCTGCATCGCGGTCTGGGAGTCCGTGGTGGCACGGCGAACGCCGAGCCGGCTCACCGTCGGCAGCCTCACCACCGGGATCGCGGGCCTGGCCCTGATCACCTCAGCCGGCGGTCACACCACGACCGGCGCACAGCGTCCGCTGCTGGGCCTGGTCGCCGCCGTCGTCTCCGGCGTCGGCTATGCGGCCAGTACGGTGCTCAGCAGGCACGTATCGCAGCGGACGCCGGCGATGACGCTGACCACCGTGTCGTGTGTCTTCGGAGCGCTCGCGCTGCTGCCGTTCGCGCTCATCAGCGGACTGGGCTTCCCGGCGGAGCCCGGTGCTGTGTCGGACCTGGTCTACATCGGCGTCGTGGCCACGGCCATCGCCTACGCGCTGTTCTACGGCGGTCTTCGGGTCACCGCAGGCAGTGTCGCGGCTGTCCTGACCCTGCTCGAACCGCTGACCGCCGCCGTGCTTGCTGTGCTGGTGCTGGGGGAGCCGTTGTCCGTGCTCGAGGCACTCGG
>JAWWOM010000125.1:0-5847 GCA_033851655.1 Frankiales bacterium | reverse complement strand
ACGCTACCCCTGAGCTGCTGGAGCGGGTCCACCGGCAGCCGTCCCCCCGCGCACGGCGCCGGCGACGGATAGCCGTCCTCACCGTGCTGACCCTCGCGCTGAGCGGCGTCTGGTACGCCGGCCGTGGCGACCGTCCGGCCGACCTGGCTGGACTGACCTGGCCGACCAGCGGCACGGCGGCGCTGAGTGCGGACGGTCGCTTCGCGCCGGGCTCTCCGGGCAGCGGGGACCCCCGTACCGATCGCCAGCGTCGCCAAGGTGATGACCGCCTACGTGGTGCTGCACGACCACCCGCTGCGCCCGGGTGACACCGGCCCGTACCTCACGGTCACCGGGAGCGAGGCAGCCGCCTATGCCGGCCAGCTCGCGGCCGGCGAGTCACTCGTCCGGGTCGCGCCCGGGGAGCAGATCGACGAGCGGCAGGCGCTCGAGGCGCTGTTGCTCCCGTCTGCCGACAACATGGCGTGGATCCTGGCCCGGTGGGACGCCGGCGGACAGGCCGACTTCGTGGCCGAGATGAACCGGACCGCCCGTCGGCTGGGCATGCACCACACGACGTATACCGACGCCTCCGGACTGGCGGCCAGCACGGTCAGCTCCGCCCACGACCAGGTGCTGCTCGGTACGGCAGCGCTCAAGATCCCGGTCCTGGCCGAGATCGTCGCCGAACCCACTGCGACGCTGCCGGTGGCCGGCGTGGTGCGCAACTACAACACCTTGCTGGGGAGCTACGGCGTGATCGGGCTGAAGACCGGGTCGACCTCGGCCGCCGGCGGCTGCCTGCTCTTCGCTGCCCGTACCCAGGTCGACGGTCATCAGGTGACCATCGTCGGTGTGGTCCTCGGCCAGCCGGGCAAGGGCCGCAAGATGCTGACATCAGCGCTGCAGGCGGCCCGGCGTCTGGTCACGTCCAGCACCGCAGCCGTGGCGACAGACCACTGACGGGCGGCCACCGGTTCCTGCGGCTCAGCGCCGGACGACGATGCGCAGGGTGAGGGCGCGTCCGCCGACCGGAGTGAGGGTGAGCCGGTAGTGCGCCGTCGGCAACGCTTGCCGATGGGCCAGCGCCCGCAGGGAGAAGTGCGAGGCACCGGCGGGAGCGACCAGCGTGGCCCGGGCTGCGACGGTGCACCGGGCAGGGAGGCAGCGCCGCAGCACCACGCTCAACCTCGCGCTGCGGTTGAGCCGGAACGCCACGGTGACCCTGCCCGCCCGCGCGGCGCGCACGGTCGACGGGTGCAGCGTCACGTGACTCAGCGCCGGTTTGGCCGGCGGATGCCGGGCCGGTCCGGGAGACGGCGGCGGCGGCCCTGTCGGGCCTGCGCCGGTGGTCGGGGCGACATCGGGCGAGCGGGTCGGTTGAGGCGTCACCGGGGCGGCCGGTGGCGAGGCGATCCACCCGCTGGAGTTGGAGCTGCCGGCACTGCCGCAGCAGAAGACGAAGCGGCCGGCGCTCACCGACCGGACGGTGGCGGAGGTCCGAGCCTGCGGCAGCTCGGGCCACGCCTGCCAGCTGTTGGTCCCCGGGTCGTAGGCGGTGACCGACGGCGACACGCTCGTGATGGTCCAGCCGCCGGCGACGATTAGACGTCCGTTCAGCACGAAACTCGAGTCCATCACGTGCGAGCGTGCCACCGGCATCACGGCGAGCGTGGTCCAGACGTTGCCAGCGGGGTCGTAACGGTCCAGCTCGCCCTGTGCGGTGCTGCTGTCGTTCAGGTGCTGGCCGCCGGCCACGTAGATCTCGCCGTCGATGACGGCCCAGCCCAGGTGGTTGCGCGGGTTCGGCATGGCCGCACCGCTGACCCAGCTGGTCGAGCCGGCGGCGACGTCGAGGATCCAGACGTCCGGGCTGTCCTGCGTACGGGCGAGGTTGGCTCCGCCGAGGTAGTACAGCCTGCCGCCGACGTAGGCGAGACCTCCGGCCGCCCTGGCCTGGGGCAGTGACGGCATCCGCGCATAGGTTCCGGTGGCGGTGTCGAACCGCCAGACCTCGGTCGTCCCGTACACCTGGTTGGTGGCCTTGGCGTCCGCTGCGTAGCCCCCGGCGTAGTAGACGTACCGGCTGCCGTCGCTGTCGATCCCGGCGTGGCTGACCCCGTGGTCGGGCATGGCCGGCAACGCGGTCCAGACATTGGTGGCCGGGTCGTACCGCCAGGCCCGGTCCGTCGGCGTGCAGCAGGGCCGCCGGACGTCGAAGCCGCCGAAGACGTACAACGTGTCCCCCACGACGACCGACTGTGCCTCGGTGGTCCCGACCGGCATGTTCGCGATCGGGGAGTAGGTGTACGTGGGGCCGGCGGCCGCGGCGCCCACGGTCAGTGGCACCAGGCCGGCGAAGACCAGCGCCAGCAGGACGAGCAGCAACGCGGGCAGTCCAGCCGGCCCGAACCACTGCCGCGCACCGCCCACCGGACCTCCCCGGGCCGAGACTGCCGGCTCAGTACCCCGGGAAAGCCGTAGCCTCACCTCGGCGACGGGACCGACCCTGGAGGTCTAGGACCGAGCTGGCGCCAGTCCCCGACGCAGCTCGGGCGGCAGCGCGAACAGCAGGTGCTCCTGCGCGGCGGTGACCTCGGAGACGTCGCCGAAGCCCCGCTCGGCCAGCCACTCGAGGACCGCGTCCACCAGGATCTCCGGCACGGAGGCCCCGCTGGTCAGCCCGACGGTCGACACCCCGGCGAGCCAGGCCTCGTCGATCTCTGAGGCCTCGTCGACCAGGTAGGCAGCCGCAGCACCGGCGTCGAGAGCCACCTCGACCAGCCGTACGGAGTTCGAGCTGTTCTGCGAGCCGACCACGATCACCAGCTCGCAGGCCGGCGCGATCTGCTTGACCGCGACCTGCCGGTTCTGGGTCGCGTAGCAGATGTCGTCGCTGGGCGGGCTCTGCAGGAGCGGGAACCGCTCCTGCAGCGCAGCCACGGTCGTGTCGGTCTCGTCGACCGACAACGTGGTCTGGGACAGCCAGACGACGCGGGACGGGTCGCGCACCTCGACGCCGGCGGCACCGGCCGGGCCGTCGACCAGCTGGATGTTGGCGGGAGCCTCACCGGTGGTGCCGACGACCTCCTCGTGCCCGTCGTGGCCGATCAGCAGGATGTCGAAGTCGGCCGCGGCGTAGCGGCGCGCCTCTGCGTGCACCTTGGTGACCAGCGGGCAGGTGGCGTCGATCGTGCGCAGGTTGCGGGCGCGGGCCTCCTCGTGCACGACCGGCGCGACACCGTGCGCCGAGAAGACCACGAGCGCACCCTCCGGCACCTCGTCGGTCTCGTCGACGAAGATCGCGCCGAGCTGCTCGAGCCGGCGGACGACATGCAGGTTGTGCACGATCTGCTTGCGGACGTAGACCGGCGCCCCGTACAGCTCGAGCGCCTTCTCGACCGTCTCGACCGCCCGGTCCACCCCCGCGCAGTAGCCCCGTGGCTTGGCCAGCAGCACCCGTCCGCTGCGGATCTCGGCGCTGGGAGTCATGCTGTCATGGTACGGCGCGCGCCGGCCGCCGACCGACCGAGCACGGAGGGCACCATGGGCGAGACGGACGAGAGCACGGGGACGCCCGCGGAGCCGGTCAACCTGGTGGCGACCGCCATCGACCTGACCCTCGGCCTGGTCGCCCTCGGCGCCTCCGCCCTCAAGGCAGCACCCGACCTGGCCGCCAGGCTCCCGGTACGGGCCGCCGGGGCTGCCCTGGTCGCCACCGATCGGGCCCAGCAGGAGCTGGACGCTCTGCTGATCCGCGGCGCCGAGCTGCGCGGCACCTTGGGGGGCCTGCTGGCCGGTCGGCTGCTCGGCCCGCCGATCGTCGAGGACGAGCCCGCCGACGTGGACCCGTTCGACCTGATCCTGCTCGAGGAGCCGGTCGAGGACGACGCTGCCGCGGACCCGGCTCCGCGTACGCCGCTGGTCGTCGTCACGCCGGCTGTGGCCGTGGTCACTCCGCCGGCGGACGGCCTGCCGGTCGAGGGCTTCGACGAGCTGAGCCTGGGTGCGATGCGGGCGCGGGCACGGCTGCTGGGCATCGGCGAGCTGGAGACGTTGCTCGACCACGAGCGGACCCACGGCCGGCGCGACGGTGTGCTGTCGCTTCTCGAGACCCGGATCGCCCAGCTCCAGCAGGAGCAGTCCGCCGGCTGAGCTCACCTCCCCGGTGAGGATCGCGCCGCCAGGACGCGGCCGGTCAGCGGTGCCGGCGCTACTAGGCTGGCCGGGTGCCTCTCGAGTCCACTCCCGAAAGCCCGATCCCGGTCCGTACGGTCGCCAAGGCGATCGGCGACTGGGTGGCCAAGCTCGGCCGGGTGTGGATCGAGGGCCAGCTCACCGAGATCAGCAAGCGGCCGGGCACCAACACCTGCTTCCTCACCCTGCGCGACCCGATCGCCGACGTCTCGCTGCAGGTCAGCTGCCCCCGCGCCGTCGTCGAGTCGGTCAAGCCGCCGCTGGAGCACGGCGCCCGGGTGGCGGTCTGGGCCAAGCCCGAGTTCTACCTGCGGCGCGGGCAGCTCTCCCTGACGGCGTACGAGATCCGTCCGATCGGTGTCGGCGAGCTGCTCGCGAGGATCGAGCGGCTCAAGACCCTCCTGGCCGCCGAGGGACTCTTCGCCCCCGAGCGCAAGCGACCGCTGCCGTTCCTGCCCCGCTCGGTCGGCCTGATCTGCGGCCGTGGCAGCGCCGCCGAGCGCGACGTCTGCGAGAACGCCAGACGCCGCTGGCCGGCGGTGCAGTTCGCCACCGAGGCGGTCGCCGTGCAGGGGCCGTACGCCGTCAACGAGGTCATCGACGCCCTCGCCCGGCTGGACAAGAACCCAGAGGTCGACGTCATCGTCATCACCAGGGGCGGCGGCTCGGTCGAGGACCTGCTGCCGTTCTCGGACGAGGCCCTGTGCCGGGCGGTCGCCGGCTGCCGGACTCCCGTCGTGAGCGCCATCGGGCACGAGCCGGACAACCCGCTGCTGGACCTCGTCGCCGACCACCGCGCCTCGACCCCCACCGACGCCGGCAAGCGGGTGGTGCCGGACGTGACCGAGGAGCTCGCCCGCATCACCGGCCTGCGCGACCGGGCCCGCCGGACCATCGTCGCCCGCATCGACCGCGAGACCGCTGGGCTGGCGGCGCTGCGCTCCCGTCCGGTCATGCACGACCCGGATGCCTTGCTGCGCCGGCACTCCGACGAGGTGTCCGGGCTCCGTGACCGGGCCCGGCGCCGGCTCGGCAGCGCCCTCGACCACGCCGCCAACGACCTCGGGCACACCAGGGCCCGGGTCCTCGCGCTGTCCCCGGCTGCGACGCTCGAACGCGGTTACGCCGTCGTCCAGCGGCACGACGGCTCCGTCGTACGGGACCCGGCCGCACTCGGCGCCGCCGAGCAGCTCGCGGTGCGGGTCTCCGGCGGCCGTTTCGACGTCACCACCAGCGGAGGAGCCCGATGACGGCCAAGAAGGACGAGACGCTCGGCTACGAGCAGGCCCGCGACGAGCTGGTCGAGGTGGTCCGCCGACTCGAGGCCGGCGGGGTGGGGCTGGAGGACTCGCTGGTGCTCTGGGAGCGAGGCGAGGCGCTGGCCGCGATCTGCGAGCAGTGGCTGGCCGGCGCCAGGGCGCGGCTGGACTCCGTACGGCAGCAGGCCGGCGAGGCTCAGAGCGACTGATCCACGACCAGGCTCAGCGGTGACCGGCGGGCGCTGCGCAGCGCCTCGAGCCGTTCGCGCACCTCCTGGTACTCGTCGATGGCGCTCTGCTGACGTGCGGTGAGCGGACGGCGGCGCTCGCGCGGCAGGTCGAGGTCGGGGACCAGCAGGCGCATCGACTCGTACGCGCGCCGCTCGGCCAGCATCGCCTCGCGCAGGGTGTA
>JAWWOM010000077.1:0-11808 GCA_033851655.1 Frankiales bacterium | reverse complement strand
GCGCGCTCCGCCAGCTCGGCAAGTGATCGGGCACCGGCGTACGTCGCGCAGCTGCGGACGCCCGCGACGATCGCGTCGATCAGGTCCTCGACGCCGGGGCGGGTCGGGTCGAGGTACATCCGCGAGGTCGAGATGCCCTCCTCGAACAGGGCCTTGCGCGCCCGGTCGAACGCGGACTCCTCGCGCGTCCGCAGGCGGACCGCCCTGGCGGAGGCCATCCCGAAGCTCTCCTTGAAGAGCCGGCCGTCGGCGTCGCGGTGCACGTCGCCCGGTGACTCGTGCGTGCCGGCGAACCACGAGCCGATCATCACGTTGGAGGCGCCGGCTGCCAGGGCCAGGGCGACGTCGCGCGGGTGCCGCACACCGCCGTCGGCCCAGACGTGGGCGCCGAGCTCCCGGGCAGCCGTCGCGCATTCGAGCACTGCCGAGAACTGGGGCCGCCCGACGCCGGTCATCATCCGGGTCGTGCACATCGCGCCGGGGCCGACGCCCACCTTGATGATGTCCGCACCGGCCGCGACGAGGTCCCGTACACCGTCTGCCGAGACCACGTTGCCGGCGACGATCGGGACACCGGGCGACAGCGCCGTGACGGCGCGCAGGGCCTCGATCATCTTGTCCTGGTGGCCGTGCGCGGTGTCCAGGACCAGGACGTCGGCACCCGCCTCGACCAGTGCGGCAGCCTTGGCAGCGACGTCGCCGTTGACGCCGACGGCCGCCGCGATCCGCAGCCGGCCGGCCGCGTCGAGTGCCGGCTGGTAGAGGTCTGCCCGCAAGGCGCCGGTACGGGTGATGATGCCCGTCAGCAGCCCGTCGGCGTCCACCACGGGGGCGACCCGGTGGCTGGAGCCGGTCAGCCGGCCGAACGCCTCACGCGGAGCCAGGCCGGCCGGCAGGGTGAACGGCTTGGCCGACATCACGTCGCGCAGCTGGGTGAACCGGTCGACGCCCGCGCAGTCGGCCTCGGTGACGATCCCGACCGGGCGCCCGTCCTCCACCACGACGACGGCACCGTGAGCCCGCTTGGGCAGCAGGTTGAGCACCGTCCCGACCGTGTCGGACGGGTCGAGGCGGATCGGCGTGTCGTGCACGCGGTCGCGGCCCTTGACCCAGGAGATCACGTCGGCCACGACGGTGGTCGGGATGTCCTGGGGGATCACGGCCAGGCCGCCGCGCCGGGCGATCGTCTCGGCCATCCGCCGGCCCGACACGGCGGTCATGTTGGAGGCGACCAACGGGATCGTCGTACCGCTGCCGTCGCGGGTGGACAGGTCCACGTCCAGCCTGGAGGAGACGTCGGAGTGCCTCGGCACCATGAAGACGTCGTCGTAGGTCAGGTCGTAGTCGGGCGTGCGGCCGTTGAGGAAGTCCACGCTCACGAGGCTACGCCGCCGGTGTGCCGTGGCCCCTCAGGAACGCCAACGGGCGCCCATCCGCTCAGCGGAGGGCGCCCGGTGGAGGAGCTATCTGGTCAGTCCTCGGTGATCGTCGCCACCGAGGCCTCGACATCGGCAAAGTCGATGGATCCTCGCATCTCGATGCCCTTGGCCTTCATCGCGTCGGCGTAGAGCCGTCCGTGGTGCTTGCAGAACAGCAGTGTGGAACCACCCGGGAGGGCAGCCTGTACGTAGGCCTGGGCGCCGCAACGGTCGCAGCGGTCGGCGGCAGACAGCGCGGTCGGTTCGAGGGTCGTCGTCGGCACTGGCATCTCTTCCGTCGTCGTCATCGGAGGCCGACCGGGTCATGGTCGACTTCCTGCGGCCTGTCACTGCCAGCTGAACGGCCTGGCAGCGTTGATTCAAGTCGCACACCCACACAACGCCCCCGCGCCCGTGGTGTTCCACAATGCCAGGCCGATTCGCCATCAGCGAACGCGAACCACGACACGGTACGAGAACGTAACCGCAACGCAACACGAAGTTCCGGGTCGGGCAGCGGCCGCGCCAGCCGGGTGTCACCGGCCTTGTGCACAAACGTCGGCTTCCGCCGGCATCGACTGTGCTGTCCAACGCTCGGGACAACTCACCCGTTCAGCCCAGGGCCGCACGCAGCTCGCGCAGCCCGACAGAGACGACCGCGAGATCGGCCTGGCCGCTGCTCCGGATCTCGGTCAGCATGTCACGCAGCCGGCCCAGCTCCGGCTGCCGGCCCGGGTCCGCCCATCCCTCCACCCGGGAGACCGCGTCGGCAACGGTGATCGCGGGCAGGTCCGCCAGGACCCTGGCAGTGAGCGCGGCGTGGGCGGCGTAGAGGTCGTCCCGGGCGGCCGCGCGGGCCAGCGCCTGCCACCGGCCTTCGCGCGGCAGCTCGGTGACCCGGCGGTAGACCCAGTCCAGGTCGAGCAGGGCATCGACCGCGAAGTAGGCGACGGCGGCCTCGACCACGTCCCGACCGGCGGCTCCGGCCACCGTGACGATGTCCGGTGCTGCGTCCAGCAGGTCCAGGGCCGCCACCCGGCCGGCGAGCTCGGGCGGGACGCCCTGCTCCACCAACCCCGCAGCGGTCGACCGCAGCCGCTCGGCCGGCGCCGGCGGCACCAGACCGGGCAGCCGCACCGACAGCAGCCGTACGCCGTCGGCCAGCCCGGCCGTCGCGGCACCCACGTCCATCGGCGCCCGCTCGTGCCGGAGCAACCATCGGGTCACCCGCTCCGTGAGCCGTCTGGCCTCGAGCGCCATCCGGACCCGGACCGGCTCCGGCACGGCGGCCGGTACCGCGTCGATCATGGCGCGCAGGTCGTCCAGGTCGAACGCCTCGGTCGCGACCAGCCAGCCGCGGGTGATCTCGTCCGACGTGGCGCCGGTCTCCTCCTGGGTACGGAACACGAAGGTGGCCCCGGCAGCGTTGACCAGCCGGTTCGTCACCGAGCTCGCGATGATCTCGCGGCGCAGCGGGTGCTGGGGCAGCGCAGCGCCCAGCCGTTCGACGATCTCGGGCGGGAAGTACCTGGCCAGGTGGGCGCCGACCGCCGGATCGTCAGGAACGGCAGAGCCGAGGACGTCGTCGTACAGGCCGATCTTGGTGTAGGCCAGCAGGACCGCGAGCTCGGGTCTGGTCAGCCCCTGGCCGGCACGGACCCGCTCGTCCAGCGACTTGGTCGCCGGCAGCTGTTCGAGAGCCCGGTCCAGCCGGCCCGACCGCTCGAGGTGCAGCAGGTAGCGGCGGTGGACCCCGGCCATCGCCAGGGCCTGGCCGCTCGCCACCGTCAGGGCAGCGTTCTGCTGGGCGTTGTCCAGCAGCACCAGCCGGGCCACGTCTGCGGTCATCGCCGCCAGGAGCTCCAGCCGGCGGTCGGGGTCCAGCGCGGCCTCGCCGGTCAGCCCGTCGAGCAGCACCTTGATGTTGACCTCGTGGTCGGAGGTGTCGACGCCGGCGGAGTTGTCGATCGCGTCGGTGTTGACCCGGCCGCCGCCCAGCGCGTACTCGATCCGGGCCCGCTGGGTCAGGCCGAGGTTGCCGCCCTCGCCGACCACGAGCACGCGCAGCTCGGAGGCGTCCACCCGCAGCGCGTCGTTGGCCCGGTCGCCCACGTCGGCGTTGGTCTCCTCGCTCGCCTTGACGTAGGTGCCGATGCCGCCGTTCCAGAGCAGGTCGACCGGCGCTCTCAGGATGGCGCGTACGAGATCGGCAGGCGGCAGCACCTCGGCGTCGACACCGAGCGCCTCGCGGATCTCCGCCGAGAGCGGGATCACCTTGGCAGTACGGGAGAACACTCCGCCGCCGGTCGAGATCAGCGACCTGTCGTAGTCGTCCCAGCTCGATCGCGGCAGGCCGAAAAGTCTTGCCCGCTCGGCAAAGGAGCTCGCGGCATCGGGCGACGGGTCGACGAAGACGTGCCGATGGTCGAACGCGGCCACCAGCCGGATCTGCCGGGACAGCAGCATCCCGTTGCCGAAGACGTCGCCGCTCATGTCGCCGACGCCCACAACTGAGATCGGCTCGGTCTGCGGATCCCTTGCCAGCGCGGCGAAGTGATGTTGTACGGAGACCCACGCGCCGCGGGCGGTGATGCCCATCGCCTTGTGGTCATAGCCGGCCGAGCCGCCGGAGGCGAAGGCATCGCCCAGCCAGTAGCCGTAGTCCGCGGAGATGCTGTTGGCCACGTCGGAGAAGGCCGCCGTGCCCTTGTCGGCCGCGACGACCAGGTAGGGGTCGTCGGTGTCGTGCCGTACGACGCCGTCAGGGGGGCGCACGACGGTCCTGCGGCCGGTCGCGTCCGGCACCAGGTTGTCGGTGAGGTCGAGCATGCCCTGGATCAACCAGCGGTAGCAGCCGACCACCTCGGCCGCCAGTGCCTCGCGGTCCGCCGGCGGCCGCTTGACCACGAACCCGCCCTTGGCGCCGACCGGCACGATGACGGCGTTCTTGACCGTCTGCGCCTTGAGCAGCCCGAGGATCTCGGTCCGGAAGTCCTCACGCCGGTCCGACCAGCGGATCCCCCCGCGCGCGACATGGCCACCGCGCAGGTGCACGCCTTCCATCCGGGGCGCGTAGACCCAGATCTCGAACATCGGACGGGGCAGTGGCAGGTGGGGCACCAGGGCCGGGTCGAGCTTGACCGAGAGGTAGGGCTTGTGACTGCCGTCCTCGTCTCGCTGGTAGTGGTTGGTGCGCAGCACCGCCTGGACGACCTGGAACAGCGATCGCAGGATCCGGTCCTCGTCGAGGCTGGTGACCCGGTCGAGTGCCTGCTCGATCTCGGTGACCACGTCTGCCGCGGTCTCTGCCGGCGTGGGGCAGAGCCGGGCGTTGAACAGCCTCAGCAGCCGGCCGGCCATCTTGGGGTGCTGGGTCATCACGTCGATCATGTAGTCCTGGCTGAACGGCGTGCCGACCTGCCGCAGGTAGCGGATCAGCGCACGCAGGACGGCGACCTCGCGCCAGGGCAGACCGGCCAGCAGCACCAGCCGGTTGAGTGGGTCGTTCTCCGCCTCGCCGCGCCAGACCGCGGTGAACGCCTGGGCGAACCGGTGCCCCACCGCCTCCAGGGGCGACTCGTCCGCCAGCTCGTAGGCAAGGCCGAAGTCATAGACCCACCGCATCGGATCGCCCTCGACCGCGATCTCGTACGGCCGCTCGTCGACCACGCGGCTGCCGCAGTTCTCCAGCACCGGCAGCACGTCGGAGAGCCGCAGGGGTGCTCCGGTACGGAACACGGTGAGCCGGGCCTGCCCATCGTCCGCCCTGCGCAGCCGGAGCACCATGGCGTCGTCAGGGCTCAGCGAGTCGAGCACCACGACGTGCCGGGCGGCGAGCGCCGGCGGGAACTGGGTGTCGTAGCCGGGCGGGAAGCCGGGGCCGTAGCGACGCCACAGCGCCTCCCCGCGTTCGGGGCCCTGGTCGGCGATCAGCGTGTCGTGCAGGTCGTCCTGCCAGGAGCGCGCCGCACTGGCCAGGACGACCCGCAGCGCCTCGCCGTCGATCTCACGGGGGGCGTGCGGGTCGACGGTGACGATGACGTGCAGCCGGGCGAGGGGCGAGTCGTTGACGACGACGGTGGCGTCGGTGTCCGTACCGCCAAGGGTCTCCCGGAGCACCGCCTCGACCCGCTCGGCGACGGCGGGGGAGTAGCGGTCGGCCGGGACGTAGACCAGGCATGACACGTAGCGGCCGGACGGCGCCCGCCGGATCACGACGCCGACCTGGGGCCGCTCGACCAGCGCCATCACCCGCAGCGCGGTGTCGTACAGCTCGGCCGTCGTCAGCCGCAGCAGCTCGTCGCGCGGGTGCGACTCGATGATCTCCAGCAGCTGCTTGGCGTCGTGGCTGTTGGCGGGGAAGGCGGCGCGGGTGAGGACGTCGGCGACCTTGCGGCGGAGCACCGGGATGTCCCGCGGGGACATCGCCTCGGCCGAGTTGGTGGGCAGGCCGAGCAGCTGCCGCTCGCCGACGCAGACCCCGTTGCCGTCGAACCGGCGGATGCCGACGAACTCCAGCCGGGCGTGGCGGTGCACCGGTGAGTGGGTCACCGACGTGCCCAGGCGGAGGTCGTCCGACGGCCCGCCGACGGCCGGCTCCTCGAAGGCGCCGGAGAGGCCGAGGCTGGACCCGGCGACCTCGTGCACCTTGCCCTCGTCGTCCCGGTCGACGTCCCGCACGGCGACGAACGTCAGGTGGTCGTCGGCGAGCCAACGCAGGAAGGCAGCCGACTCCGTCCGGTCCGGACCGCCCCAGAGGGCGAGGTCGTCAGCAGCCGCGAGCACCTGTCCACGCATCGCGGACCAGTCCTGCACGACGGTACGGACCCGGTGCAGCGCAAGGACGATGCCCCGCTGCAGCTCGTCGGGCGACGCTACGGTGCGGGTCGTGACCTCGACCCGCATGACCGCTTCGATGATGGTGCCCTCAGCCTGGCCGCCGTCCTCAAGGACCTCGCGCAGCCGGCCGGCCGGGTCACGGCGCAGCGACACCACGGGGTGCAGCAGCAGCTCGACGTGGGCCCGCTGGCGTTGCAGCTCGATGACCAGCGAGTCGACCAGGAAGGGCATGTCGTCCGTCACGATCTCGACGACGGTCGCCGGCCCTTCGACCGTGACCCGTACCAGAGCCGCACCGGGGGCGCGGACCTCGGCCAGGTTGAGCAAGGAGCACGCCGCTGCGGTGAGCGCCTGCGGGTCGCGCCGGCTCAGGTCGACCGGAGCGAGCCGGCGGTAGAGCAGCCGGACGAATGCGGCGGCGGTGCCCTCGCCGAGCCACTGCCCGGCCTGGCGGCGGACCTGCGCGGCAACCTCGTCCAGCCGGTCACCGTTGACCGACCCGCTCGTGGACATGCGGAACCTCCTCGTGCGGCGCCCGGGCGTCATTGCACAGGCGCTCCGCCCACGATAGGCGGGTCCTGGCCGAGATCACCGTTTTGTGCCCGCGCGCCACGAGCCGGACGCGCTCCACGGGCTGGTCGGGTGGTCGTGCCGAGTTCGTCCTTGCGGCCAGCGGAGAAGGACTCCTCCGGCACAAGCCCCGAGCGGTCGCCCGGCGCCGATGGCTCACCGATGACTTCGTGCGTCAGGTCGCGTCTCCATTGCTGACATGCCGGTGCTGGGCGGAGGGAGGGCAAGCGTGGACCCCGCTGACCCTGCTCCGGCGAACACCTGCGGGCTTGACATCCGGGTCGACGGGCGGCTTGCCGCACATGCGGTCCCGCAGCTGTGCGAGCAGCTGGTGATCCTGGTCGAGTGCGCCGGCGTGGGCCGGCTGCGCGTCGACCTGGGCCGGCTCGACGAACCGGACCTGGCGACCGTGGATGCGCTGGCCCGGCTGGCGCTGGCCGCCCGCCGGCGCAGCTCGCGGGTCACCGTACGGACATCGAACGGCGCGCTGGAACGGCTGCTGGGGCTGGCCGGGCTCAGCGCGCTGGCGATGCCGCCGCGGTCACTGGTCGAGGGTGAGTGGCAGCCCGAACCGGGCGAATAGCCGGTTGTCGAGGAAGTGGTGGATGTGTGCGATCCGCCCGTCGGAGATCTCGACCACCTGGATCGACCAGGCGGCGTGGCCGCCCTTGCCGTCCGGCTTGTACTGCCCGATCACCGGACTGCCGTTGGCGGTCGGCGACGACGCGGGCAGGATCCGCGACCCATCGCAGCCCTTGCCATAGCCCACGTACCACTGCAGCAGCTCGGCATGGCCCTGCATCCACATCGTGTAGGGCGGCATCGAGATGCTGCCGTCCTCGTGCAGCAGCGCGACCAGCCGCTCGATGTCGTAGCGCTCGAACGCGTCGACGTAACGGGCCAGCAGCGACCGCTCCTCCTCGGCCAGGTCGGCCGTCGAGGCGGAGGCGCCGTTGAGACTGAGGTCGCGCGCTGCCAGGGTGGCTCGGGCCCGCTGGAGGGCACTGTTGACCGACGCCACCGTGGTGCCGAGCAGCGTGGCGACCTCGGATGCCTGCCAGCACAGCACCTCGCGCAGGATCAGCACCGCCCGCTGGCGGGGCGGCAGGTGTTGCAGGGCCGCCACGAAGGCGAGCCGGATCGTCTCCTGGAACACCGCGCGGGACGCCGGGTCACCCTCGGCCGGGGCGATGTCGGCGTCCGGGATCGGGGTCAGCCAGGCCTCGTCGCCGAGCTGGTCGACCGGCGCCGTGCTTGCCGGCACCGGGCTGCTCAGGTCCATCGGCAGAGCCCGGCGGTTGCGGCCGCGCAGGGCATCGAGGCAGACATTGGTCGCGATCCGGTAGAGCCACGACCGCAGGGCCGACCGCCCTTCGAACCGGTCGAGCGCCTGCCAGGCCCGGACGAGGGTCTCCTGCACGGCGTCGTCCGCGTCGAAGGCGGAACCGAGCATCCGGTAGCAGTAGCCGGTCAGCTCGGACCGGTAGGGCTCCAGCGCGGTGAGGTCGAGCCCGACTACGGCGGTGTCCGTCATCCGGATCTGCCCTTCTGCCTCGGTCGTGACCTCGAGTCTGCCTCGGGCCGGGCCGGCCACACCAGACCCTGGCGGTGGAACGGCCCGATGTTCACCCAACAGCAGACGTCGGACAGAAACCGAACTCATCGGGCCGGCCTGGGGTCAGCCGCCCGCCGCCGAGCCACTGAGGCGGGACAGCAGGGCGGCGCCGTCCGGCACGCCCAGTCCCGTACAGGCGTCCCATCCCACAGCGGCGGAGAAGGCGCCGTTGCTGCCGCTGGTGATGTCCCGGAAGCCGGGCGGGACCACGCCGGCCGTCACCCCGGCGTAGAGCAACGGGGTGATCAGGCCGAACCGCCGGCCAGCGCCCTCCGCCAGCCGGCAGACCAGCGCCGCCCACAACGGGGCGACCGCGCTGGTGCCTCCGATGACCGACCGGCTGCCGTCGACCAGCACCTGGTAGCCGGTCTGCGGGTCTGCGTCGGCCGCCACGTCCGGGACGCCTCTGCCCCCGGCCGGCGTCACGGCGGACTGCCAGTCCGGACGATCGAAGGTGGTGCTGACGCCGCCGCCGGTCGCGCCGCGCCCGGTGCCCTCGTTCCACACGGTTTCGCTGCTGACGGTGCCGTCCGGGCCGGCTGCCAGCCTGGTCCCGCCGCAGGCGAGCACGTGCGGGCTGGCGGCGGGGAAGTCGACGTGCGCCGTTCCGTCCGTGGCACCGTCGGCGCTGCCGTCGTCACCGGCCGCGGCCGTCACCGTGACGCCGAGCGCCGCGGCGTCCGCGAACGCCGCGTCCATCGCGTTGCGGGCCTGCGCGGTCCACTGGTCCTCGCTCTGGCCCCAGCTGATGCTCATCGCCGTGGGCGTCGGGGTCGCATGGGCCGCGGTCGACACGGCGTCGAGGAACCCCCGGTCGGTGTTGGGCGCGAAGTAGACGACCAGCTCGGAGCCTGGCGACATCGCGCCGGCCACCTCGATGTCGAGCAGCACCTCGCCGTCGGCGCCGCCTGGGTCGCCGCCGGCGACGTTGGCTGCCCCGTCGACGCCCACCGCCGTGACCGTGGGCGCGGTGATGCCCAGCCCGGAGAAGTAGCTGTCGAGGTCGCTCTGCCCGAAGCCGCCGCCGAGCTCGATGATGGCCAGGGTCTGGCCGGCCCCCGTGGTGTGGTCCGGGAACGCGTAGACGGTCGCCAGCTGGACCGGGCTGTACGACACCGACGCCGCCTCCGCCCGCGCGACCCTGAACTGGGCCCGGGCCTGGGGCCGGTTGTCCAGGCCGAGGACCGCGACCACGATGCCGTCCAGGCCGGCGGGGACGGTCAGCTCACCGGACCGGTGCCGGTGGGCCATCGGTCGTCCGGTCACCGGATCGGGGGTCTCGACCCGCTCGAGGGCGGTGCCGAACATCGTCGCCAGGGTCGCGGCCGGTCCGGACAGCACGACGCGCCGCGAGCCCTCGTCGACCGACGTGACGTCTGCTCCTGCCGCCGCTGCGGCCTGCCGCACCAGCTCGACGTCAGCGGACGCGGCCCCGTACGAGGCCGCGAGCTCGGCCGGGCTGATGGTCTGCGGCCCGGTCACCAACGAGGTCGGCAGCTCCGCCTTGCGGCGCAGGACAAGGGTCACCGAGATCGTCTCGGTGGCCTCGATGGGCGTCGCCCGGCCGACGCCGGTCACAGGGGCGCGCGAGCTGCCGGGGAGTGGAACGCCTGGACCGGTCGCGTGGTTGCTCATGCCGTCACCCTATGTCCCTACGGCGACGATTTGTCCCTTGTGCTCCACCGTGTCCACCGTGGCTCCGGCTGGGGACAACGGCGTGGCCGCCGGTTTCCGACGGGGCGCCGGACTACGGTGGAGCCGCCCAGCAGGCCCGTACCCGAGGAGCTCTTCGCTTGTCCGCCGTGACCGCCGACTACACCGCCCGGGACCTCTCGGTCCTCGAGGGACTCGAGGCCGTGCGCAAGCGCCCGGGCATGTACATCGGGTCCACCGACAGCCGCGGTCTGCAGCACTGCGTCTGGGAGATCATCGACAACGCGGTTGACGAGGCACTGGCCGGCCACTGCAGGAACATCCTGGTCGTGCTGCACCCGGACGAGTCCCTCGAGGTGCGCGACGACGGCCGCGGCATCCCGGTCGACCTCGAGCCCAAGACGGGGCTGACCGGCGTCGAGGTCGTCATGACCAAGCTGCATGCGGGCGGCAAGTTCGGCGGCGGCTCCTACACCGCCTCCGGCGGTCTGCACGGCGTGGGCGCCTCGGTGGTCAATGCCCTGTCCGCACGCCTCGACGTCGAGGTCGACCGCGGCGGCCGGGTGCACGAGATGTCTTTCCAGCGCGGCGTTCCCGGGCAGTTCGACGGCATCGCCGCCCACGCTCCGTTCCACCCCGGCGGGGGACTGCGGGCCGGCAAGAAGATCGCCAAGACGGTGACCGGGACCCGGGTGCGGTTCTGGCCGGACCGGCACATCTTCATCGCCGAGGCCGCGATCGACCTCGACGAGCTGCACGCCCGCGCCCGCCAGACGGCGTTCCTGGTCCCGGGGCTGACCATCGCCGTACGGGACGAGCGGGGCCGGCTGACCGGCGAGCCGGACGACGAGCAGACCTTCGCCTTCGACGGGGGAGTGACCGACTACGTCGCCTACCTCGCCCCGGACGCCCCGGTCTGCGACACCGTACGGCTGCGCGGGCGGGGCTCGTTCACCGAGACCGTGCCGGTGCTCGACGGCCGCGGTGGCATGTCCACGCAGGACGTCGAGCGCCAGGTCGACGTCGACATCGCGCTGCGCTGGGGCACCGGCTACGAGCCCACGGTCGTCAGCTTCGTCAACATCATCAGGACCCCCAAGGGCGGCACCCACATCTCCGGCTTCGAGCGGGCGATGGTGCGGACGCTGAACGACCAGCTGCGGGCCGCCCGGCTGCTCAAGGTCGCCGACGACTCCGTGGTCAAGGAGGACGTGCTCGAAGGGCTCACCGCCGTCGTCACCGTCCGCCTCAACGAGCCCCAGTTCGAGGGTCAGACCAAGGAGATCCTCGGCACGCCCGCCGTCTCCAAGATCGTCGCCGACGTCGTCGGCCGCGAGCTCAAGCAGTGGCTGACGTCCTCGGCCCGGTTGGTCAAGCCGCAGGCGCGCGCCGTGCTCGACAAGGTGGTCGGCGCCGCCCGGACGAGGGTCGCGGCCCGCGCGCACAAGGAGGCGCAGCGGCGCAAGACCGCGCTCGAGGGGTCCGCGCTGCCGGCCAAGCTGGCCGACTGCCGCAGTGACGACGTGGCCGCCACCGAGCTGATCATCGTCGAGGGAGACTCCGCGCTGGGGACGGCCAAGCTGGCACGCAACTCGGAGTACCAAGCCCTGCTGCCGATCCGGGGCAAGATCCTCAACGTCCACAAGGCGTCGATCGCCGACATGCTCAAGAACGCCGAGTGCGCCGCGATCATCCAGGTGCTCGGCGCCGGCT
>JAWWOM010000462.1:0-3071 GCA_033851655.1 Frankiales bacterium | reverse complement strand
TCATCGCGATCACCCGCTTGGCGCCGTGGACGAGATCCATCGCGCCGCCCATGCCCTTGACCATCTTGCCGGGGATCATCCAGTTGGCCAGGTCGCCGCGGCTGCTGACCTGCATCGCGCCGAGCACGGCCACGTCGATGTGGCCGCCGCGGATCATCCCGAAGGAGGCAGCCGAGTCGAAGAAGCTCGCGCCCGGCAGGACGGTCACCGTCTCCTTGCCGGCGTTGATGAGGTCGGCGTCGACGTCCTCCTCGTACGGGTACGGGCCGGTGCCGAGGATGCCGTTCTCGCTCTGCAGCACCACCGTCACCCCCGGCGGCAGGAAGTTGGAGACCAGTGTGGGCATGCCGATGCCGAGGTTGACGTACTGCCCGTCCCGCAGCTCCAGCGCCACCCGCGCGGCGAGGTCGTCCCTGGAGAAGGTCATGAGGCGCTCGCAGTGACCGTGCGCCGCTCGATGTGCTTTGCTGCACCGGGCGTGTGCACCACGCGCTGGACGAAGATGCCGGGGGTGTCGATCTCGTCCGGGTCGAGCTCTCCGGGTTCGACGAGGACCTCGACCTCGGCGATGGTGATCCGGCCGGCCGTCGCGCAGAGCGGGTTGAAGTTGCGCGCCGTCTTGCGATAGACGAGATTGCCGTGCCGGTCGCCCTTCCAGGCATGGACCAGGGCGAAGTCGGTGACGATGCCGTGCTCGAGCACGTACCAGACTCCGTCGAACTCGCGAACCTCCTTGGGCTCGCTGAGCACCGCGATTGAGCCGTCGGCGGCATAGCGTCGTGGCAGCCCGCCCTCGGCCACCTGGGTCCCGATGCCGGCCGGGGTGTAGAAGGCCGGAATGCCTGCACCGCCGGCCCGGAGCCGCTCGGCGAGGGTGCCCTGCGGGGTGAACTCCACCTCGAGCTCGCCGGAGAGGTAGAGGCGGGCGTACTCCTTGTTCTCGCCGACGTAGGACCCGGTGTGCCGGCGCACCCGGCCGGCTTCCAGCAGCACACCCAGCCCGATGCCGTCGACGCCGCAGTTGTTGCTCACGGTCTCCAGGTCGGTCGCGCCGTGGGCCAGCAAGGCGTCGATCAGCTCGGCCGGGATGCCGCACAGGCCGAACCCGCCGAGGGCGACGGAGGCCCCGTCCCCGATGTCACTGACCGCGGCCTCGGCTGAGGCGACCACCTTGTCCATGGAACCTCCGTACGGTCGACCTGCCTGCTCATTGTGGCCCGGTTGCCGGTTGCTGTTAACGAATCCAGCCACTCCCGGCTGGACTTCGCAACCGCGCTATCTAGACTGGCCCTGGTGGCAGGCTTGAACCGGCGGGGCCGTCCACAGCTAGCTGTTCCGACTAGTTCGGCCGGCAGAGACGAGAACGCTTGTGCCAGCCCTCCAGCTCGACGCGCTCGACGTGGCGCTGCTCGCGGCGCTGCGGGACAACCCCCGGGCCGGCCCGCTGGAGCTGTCCCGGCTGACCAGGGTGGCCAGGGCGACCGCGCAGGCCCGGCTGGCCAGGATGGAGGAGGCCGGGGTCATCACCGGGTACGGGCCGGACGTCGACCTCGCCGCCGCCGGCTACCCGGTCCAGGCGTTCGTCACGCTGGAGATCGCGCAGGGAGCGCTGGACGAGATCAGGGCCGACCTCGAGGCGATCCCGGGGGTCGTCGAGGCCTACGCCACCACTGGCGCGGGCGACGTCCTCGCCAGGATCGCCGCGGCCTCCCACGGCGGACTTCAGGAGACCCTGCTCCAGCTGAACCGCGCGCCGGCGATTGCCCGTACGACGAGTGTCATCGTGCTCAGCGTCGTCGTGGCCCTGCGCACGCTGCCGCTGCTGCAGGCCAAGGTCACGAGTAGCGTCGCCACGAGAGCGCCGGCCTATCGCCCGGCTCCCGACCGGGAGGTTCGTCCGCGGTGATCGAGCACGTCGTCGAGGTCCAGCCGGCCGGAACCCGGCTGCCGACAGCCGACCAGCTGGCCTGGCGGCTGGCCGAGGTCGCGACCGACCCGGTCGAGGTGGACGACGAGGTCACGGCGATGATCGTCAACCGGGTCATCGACAACGCCGGGGTGGCGATGGCGTCGCTGCGGCGGACGCCGGTCGTCAACGCACGAGCCCAGGCACTCCGGCACCCGGCCGCTCCCGGGGCGAGCGTCTTCGGTGCGGCCGAGCGGGTCTCGGCCGAGTGGGCGGCTTGGGCCAACGGGGTCGCCGTACGGGAGCTCGACTTCCACGACACGTTCCTCGCCGCCGAATATTCTCACCCGGGCGACAACATCCCGCCGATGCTCGCCGTCGCCCAGCACCGGGGCGTCTCCGGTGCGGACCTGGTACGGGGCCTGGCCGCCGCGTACGAGGTGCAGATCGACCTGGCCACCGGGATCTCGCTGCACGCGCACAAGATCGACCACGTCGCTCACCTCGGGCCTTCGGTCGCCGCGGGCATCGGCGCGATGCTCCGGCTGCCGACTTCCGTTGTCTACCAAGCGATCCAGCAGGCGCTGCACACGACGACGGCCACCCGCCAGTCGCGCAAGGGCGAGATCTCGAGCTGGAAGGCCTACGCCCCGGCGTTCGCCGGCAAAGCAGCGATCGAGGCGGTCGACCGGGCGATGCGCGGCGAGACCTCACCGTCGCCGATCTACGAAGGTACGGACGGGGTGATCGCCCAGCTGCTCGACGGTCCGGGTGCGCGCTACGTCGTGCCGCTGCCCGGCAAGGGCGAACCCAAGCGGGCGATCCTGGCGTCCTACACCAAGGAGTACTCCGCGGAGTACCAGAGCCAGGCACTGATCGACCTTGCGCTCCGGATGCGCGACAGGACAAGCGATCTCGCCCTCGTGCGCTCGATCGAGATCCACACCAGCCATCACACGCACAACGTGATCGGTACGGGCGCGCAGGATCCGCAGAAGCTGGATCCGCTGGCCAGTCGGGAGACGCTCGACCACTCGATCATGTACATCTTCGCCGTCGCGCTCGAGGACGGCGGCTGGCACCACGAGGCCTCGTACACCAGGGAGCGGGCCACCCGGCCGAGCACAGTTGCGCTGTGGCACAAGATCTCGACGGCGGAGGACCC
>JAWWOM010000460.1:0-3479 GCA_033851655.1 Frankiales bacterium | reverse complement strand
AGCGTTGCCGAGCAGAGCAGCAGGCCGAGCGTTGCGGCCAGCGCCCGGGTGCGGCGGTTGAGCGGCGCGAGGGCCACGGCCAGGGCGAGCGCGACGAACCCCGTGCCCACCGACGCCGGCCCGTCAGGCGTGCGGGCGAGCAGGCCGTAGCCGACCAGGATCACCAGGTGCAGCGCAAGGACGGCACACACCAGCCGGTGCCGGAGCCGCCAACGGGCCTCGGGCAGCCCTGCGCCGCGCGGGACGTAGGAACGCAGCGGGGGCATAAGGGCAGCCTGCCTCATCGGTGGCCCGGCAACTATGGCCCAACCGGGCTAAATTCCGCATTTGTCCGCCTCGCCGGTCACCCGCTGGGGGTCGCGTGGGTCGCGCCGAGGCGGCGGCCTGCAGCAGGAATGTCGGGCGGCACCTTGCAGTTCCTTGAAGAAGCAACTAGTTTGGTTGCGGATGCAAGCAACTGCCACTTCGAGGGAGAACGCCATGACCACCGCCCCCATCCTTTCCGAGCTCGCCGGTGACTGGGATCTCGACCCCGCGCACACCGGACTGCGCTTCAGTGCCCGGCACGCCATGGTCGCCACCGTCCGCGGTGGGTTCAAGGCGTTCTCCGGCTCGCTGCACTTCGACGCCGACGACGTGGCCAAGGCCACGGCCGAGGTCACCATCGACGCCGCCACCATCGACACCGGCCAGGACGGGCGCGACGAGCACCTGCGCTCCGCCGACTTCTTCGATGTCGAGAAGTACCCGACCATCACATTCGCGACCACCCGGGTCGAGCAGGTCGACGACGACAGCTTCCTCCTCGTCGGCGACCTCACCATCCGCGAGGTGACCAACGAGGTCAAGATCAAGGTCGAGCCGCTCGGCCTGAGCCCGGACCCGTGGGGCAACACCCGCGCAGGGTTCGAGGGCAAGGGCGAGATCAACCGCAAGGACTGGGGCCTGGAGTGGAACGCCGCGCTCGAGACCGGCGGCGTCCTGGTCAGCGACAAGGTCAAGATCACGCTCGACGTGTCAGCGGTCAAGCGCGCGCAGGCCTGACCCCTCCCTGCTGCGACACCTCAGCGCTGGCATCATGGCCGGCGTGCCCCCTTCTGCGTCGACCGTTCCCGCAGCAGGAGTGGCCGCCGGTCTGAGCCTCGGGTTGGCACTTGACGCCGCAATCGGAGACCCCCGACGGGGTCATCCGGTTGCGGCGTTCGGCGTTGCGGCCGGGCGCCTCGAGCAGTGGGTCTGGCGTGACTCCCGCGTCGCCGGGGCCTCGTACACCGCGGTCTGCGTCGGCGCGCCGGTGCTGGCCGGGCGGTGGCTCAGCCGAGCCGCATCCCGGCGGCCCCTGCTGCGTACGGCCATGGTCGCTGCTGCGACCTGTTCGGTGATCGGAGGAACGTCGCTGGGCAGGGAGGCGAGCGGCATCTCCGACGCGCTGTCCTCCGGCGACCTGGCGCTGGCCCGGCGCCGGTTGCCGGCACTCGTCGGGCGAGACCCCTCGTCGCTGTCTGCTGACGAGGTGGCCCGTGCCGTGGTGGAGTCGGTGGCCGAGAACACCTCGGACGCGGTGGTCGCGCCGCTGCTGTGGGGGTCGGTGGCCGGGCTGCCGGGCCTGCTCGGCTACCGCGCCGTGAACACCCTGGACGCGATGGTGGGCCACCGGTCCGCGCGCTACGAGCGGTTCGGCTGGGCGTCGGCCCGACTGGACGATGCGGCCAACTGGGTCCCTGCCCGGCTCACCGGGTGGCTGGCCGTGGCCCTCGCACCCGCGGTCGGCGGGTCCCGTACCGCGGCCGCTGCCGTGCTGCGGCGCGACGGGGCGGCGCACCCCAGTCCCAACTCGGGCCGCTGCGAGGCGGCCTTCGCCGGCGCACTCGGGGTGACCCTGGGCGGGCGCAACCACTACGCCGGGCGAGTGGAGGACCGGCCGCTGCTGGGCGACGGCCCTGCTGTCGGCGTCGAGGATGTCGAGCGGGCGGTACGGCTGTCGGTGCTCGTGTCCCGTACCGCCGGGGCTGTGCTGGTGGCGCTCCTGCTGCTGCGGCCGAGGCGTCCGTGAAGGGATCGCTGCTGGTCGCCGGCACCACCTCGGACGCCGGCAAGTCGGTGGTCACCGCCGGGCTGTGCCGTTGGCTGGTCCGTGAGGGGTTCAGTGTCGCGCCGTTCAAGGCGCAGAACATGTCGAACAACTCCACCGTCACCGTCGACGGAGCCGAGATCGGCCGGGCCCAGGCGATGCAGGCGGCGGCGGCCCGGGTCGAGCCCGAGGCCGCGATGAATCCCGTACTGCTCAAGCCCGGCAGCGACCGGGTCAGCCACGTCGTCGTGATGGGTCAGCCGGTGGCGGAGGTCGATGCCATGGGCTATCGCGAGTGGAAGCCGAAGCTGCTCGAGGTCGCCCTGTCCGCGTACGCCGACCTGCGCGAGCGGTTCGACGTCGTCGTCTGCGAGGGCGCCGGGTCACCCACCGAGATCAACCTGCGGGCGACCGACATCGCCAACATGGGGCTGGCGCGGGCGACGGCCATGCCGGTGCTGGTGGTCGGTGACATCGACCGCGGGGGCGTCTTTGCTGCCTTGTACGGGACTCTGGCGCTGATGCCTGCCGCCGACCAGGCACTCGTGGCCGGCTTCGTCGTCAACAAGTTCCGCGGCGACCGCCGGCTGCTGCAACCCGGCCTCGACCAGCTGGCGGCCCTGACCGGCCGCCCGGTGCTCGGCGTGCTGCCCTGGTTGGCCGGTGTCCGGGTGGACGCCGAGGACAGCCTCGGTCTTGATGTCGACCGTGGCCCGGGGGAGCCGCCGGTCGGGGAGGACGTGCTGCGCATCGCCGTCGTGCGGTTGCCCCGGATCTCGAACTTCACCGACATCGACGCACTGGCAGCAGAACCCGGCGTGGTGGTGCGGATGGTGACCTCGGCCGCGGAGGTCGCGGATGCCGACCTGGTGGTGCTGCCGGGGACCCGTACGACGGTTGCCGACCTCGGCTGGCTCCGCTCGCGTGGCTTGGACGTGGCCCTCGCCCGGCGGGCCGCCGCCGGACTGCCGGTCCTGGGGATCTGCGGCGGCTACCAGATGCTCGGCCGGTCGATCGTGGACGGCGTCGAGTCAGCCGTGGGCACGGTTGCCGGCCTCGGGCTGCTGCCGGTCCACACGGTGTTCGGCGAGTCCAAGGTGCTGGCCCGACCCCGTGGCACCGCCCTCGACGGCGGTGGGCAGGTCTCCGCGTACGAGATCCACCACGGCCGGATCGAGGTCTCCGGCGGCCATGCGCTGTTCTCCAGCGACGCGGGTCCCGAGGGCTGCCGGGTCGGCTCGGTGTGGGGAACGGTCTGGCACGGGGTGCTGGAGAACGACGGGTTCCGCCGCAGGTTGCTCGGCGAAGTGGCTGCCGCGGCCGGGAAGCGATGGCTGCCAGGGGAGGCGGCCTTCGCGGACGTGCGTGAGGCCGGGCTGGATGCACTGGGCGACCTGGTGGCGGAAAA
>JAWWOM010000395.1:0-2705 GCA_033851655.1 Frankiales bacterium | reverse complement strand
GGTTGGTGGGCAAGGGGGGAGTTGAACCCCCACGTCCTCACGGACACACGGACCTGAACCGTGCGCGTCTGCCATTCCGCCACTTGCCCCGCAGGTACAGCACTGTCCACAGACAGCGTCGCTGAGGCTACCACGCACGGCCACCGGCCCGAACACGGATACGATCACCTCGAGCCGGGAAGGGAGTCGGCGTGGGAGTTCTACAGCGTTTCGAGCGTCGGCTCGAAGGCCTCGTCGAGGGTGCCTTCGCCCGTGCCTTCAAGGGGAACGTCGAGCCGGTCGAGATTGCCGCCGCGCTCGAGCGTGAGGCCCTCGACAAGAAGGCCATCGTCGGTGCCGGCCGGGTGCTGGTGCCGAACGAGTACGTCGTCGAGCTCGGCGTGGCCGACTACGCACGGCTGTCCCCGTACGCGAAGCAGCTCGGCCGTGAGCTCGCGACCATGGTGCAGGAGTCGGCGGCGGAGCAGCAGTGGTCGTTCCTGGGCGAGGTCGCGGTCACCCTCGAGGAGGAGCCGGCGTTGGAGACCGGCATCTTCCGCGTGCGCAGCAACGTCGTCGACGACCCCTCGGTGCGCGGGGGGTTGCAGCACCGCGGCGGCGCGGTGCCGGCCGACCCCAACCTGACCCAGGTGATCGCCAAGGCGCGCACCGCGTACGAAGGCAACCCCCGCCTCGTCATCAGCTCCGACGGCACGGCACGCGGGGGGACACCCGCTGCCAACGGGATCCAGCGAGCGGTGGCCCTGGTCAAGCCGGTCACGATCGTCGGCCGCGGTCAGGACGCCGACCTACGGCTGTCCGACCCCGGGGTGTCCCGCCACCACGCCCAGGTCGAGCTCCGCGAGGGTGGCGCCTGGGTCGAGGACCTCGGCTCCACCAACGGGACGACCCTCGACGGGTCGCCGGTCGCGTCGCCGGTCCTGATGTCCAGCGGACAGCGGATCGCCATCGGCTCGACGGTGCTGGTCTTCCTGCGTGACCCGGACGGCTCGTAGTGCAGAGCAACACCGTTCCGGACCTCGCCGTCTTCGGCATCCGGGTCGGTCTGCTCGCGGTGCTCTGGCTGTTCGTGCTCGCCGCCGTACGGGTGATGCGCAACGACCTCAACGGGACCGGCGGGCTACGCACCATCGCCAGGCCGGCCGTGACCAAGCCCACCCAGCGCAAGGCACCCAAACCGCCTAGGGGCAAAGGGATCCCGCGCAAGCTGCTGGTCACCGCCGGTGGGCTGGCCGGCACCAGCATCGTGCTCGGCGAGGAAGCGATCACGATCGGCCGCGCCGACGACTCGACCCTCGTGCTGACCGACGACTACGCCTCCGCCAAGCACGCGAGGCTGGTGCCGCAGGACGGCCAGTGGCTGATCGAGGACCTCGGGTCGACCAACGGCACCTACCTCGACCGTGACAAGGTGACCCGGCCGACCATCGTGCCGCCCGGGGTGGCGATCCGCATCGGCAAGACCGCGATCGAGCTGCGCCGATGACCGCACTGCGCTTCGCGGCGCGTTCCGACGTGGGGCTGCTCCGTGACGGCAACGAGGACTCGCTGTACGCGGGCCCGCGGCTGCTCGCCGTCGCCGACGGGATGGGCGGAGCCGCTGCCGGCGAGGTCGCCAGCGCCGTCGCCATCGCGGCGCTGGCACCGCTGGACGAGGACGCCCCCGGCGCCGACCTGCTCGAGGCCCTGAGCGCTGCCGCCTACGACGCCAACGACCACCTGCGCGAGCTGATCGCCCACGACGTGTCCCTGTCGGGCATGGGAACGACGCTGACCGCCATGCTGATCGCGGGCACCCGCATCGGCCTGCTGCACATCGGCGACTCCCGGGCCTACCTGCTGCGCGACGGTGAGCTGACCCAGATCACCCACGACCACACCCTGGTCCAGTCCTTCGTCGACGAGGGCCGGATCACCCTCGAGCAGGCCAGCAGCCATCCGCAGCGGGCACTGATCCTGCGCGCCCTCAAGGGCGACGACGAGATGGATCTCGACCTGTCCGTACGGGACACCAAGCCCGGCGACCGCTACCTGCTGTGCAGCGACGGGCTCTCCGGCGTCGTGTCCGACCAGACCCTGGGCGAGACCCTCCAGCTGCCCGACCCGCAGGACGCCGTCGACCGCATGGTCGAGCTGGCGCTGCGCGGAGGCGGCCCCGACAACATCACCTGCATCGTGGCGGACGTCCTGGACGAGGCGCCCGGCCGGGCCGACGTGGTCGTCGCCGGCGCCGCCGCGGAGCACGCGGCCGAGTCCTTTCCCCGGCCCGACACGCCAGCGGCCAGAGCGTCGATGATGGCCGTGGCCAAGAAGGCGCCCACGGCCGTCCGTGCCTACGGGTTCGCCCACGCGGCACCGCGCAAACGCCATCCCGTACGGCTCGCCGTGATCCTGCTGGTCCTGGTCGCGATCGTGGTCGGGGCATTGCTCGCCGCCCGGGTCTATGTCCACGGCCAGTACTACGTCGGGGTCCGCGACGCGCAGGTGACCGTCTTCCGCGGCGTGCCCGAGTCCGTCGCCGGGGTCAACCTGTCCTCGGTCAAGGAGAGCACCGGCATCCCCGTCGCCGGCCTGATGCCGTTCTGGCGGGACAAGGTGCAGGACAACATCACGACCGGCAGCCTCGGCGGCGCCCGGCAGATCGTGTCCGAGCTGCGGGCCAACCAGCTGCCGGCCTGCGCCCCGGCTGCCGCCTCCGCCTCCGC
>JAWWOM010000344.1:0-2514 GCA_033851655.1 Frankiales bacterium | reverse complement strand
CTCGAGCACGCGACCTACACCCGGCCGTTCCACCTCGTCGACTTCCCCGACGGCAAGCACGCGCACTACGTCGGGCTGGCCGACTACGTGACCACCGAGGACGGCACCGGTCTGGTCCACCAGGCGCCGGCCTTCGGCGCCGACGACCTGCTGGTCGCCAGGCGGTACGGACTACCGGTGGTCAACCCGGTGCTGCCCGACGGCACGTTCGAGCCGGACCTGCCCCTGGTGGGCGGGCTGTTCTTCAAGAAGGCCGACAAGGGCATCGTGGAGGACCTGCGCGAGCGGGGACTGCTGTTCCGGCACCAGCAGTACGAGCACAGCTATCCGCACTGCTGGCGCTGCGACACCGCCTTGCTCTACTACGCCCAGCCGTCGTGGTACATCCGCACCACGGCCATCAAGGACCAGCTGCTGGCCGAGAACGCCAGGACCGACTGGCATCCGCCGACGATCCGCGACGGACGCTACGGCGACTGGCTGCAGAACAACATCGACTGGGCACTGTCGCGCAACCGCTACTGGGGCACGCCGCTGCCGCTGTGGCGTTGCGACCAGGGTCACGTCACGGCGGTCGGCTCCCGCGCCGAGCTCGGATCCCTTGCTGGGCAGGACCTTTCGAGCCTTGATCCACATCGCCCCTACGTCGACGAGATCCACTTCCCTTGCCCAGTCGACAATTGCGGTACGGAGACGGCTCGCGTTCCGGAGGTCATCGACGGCTGGTACGACTCGGGGTCGATGCCGTTCGCCCAGTTCGGCTACCCGCACTCCGGTCCGGAGAAGACGGCGGAGTTCCAGGCGTCCTATCCCGCCGACTTCATCTGCGAGGCGATCGACCAGACCCGCGGCTGGTTCTACACCTTGATGGCTGTCGGCACGCTGGTGTTCGAGCAGTCCTCGTACAAGACGGTGCTGTGCCTCGGCCACATCGTCGACAAGGACGGCCGCAAGATGTCCAAGCACCTGGGCAACGTGCTCGACCCGTTCGAGCTGTTCGAGCGGCATGGCGCCGACGCGCTGCGGTGGTACATGCTCTGCGCCGGCTCGCCCTGGCAGACCCGCCGGGTCGGCGACGAGGTTCTCGAGGAGGTCGTCCGCAAGGTCCTGCTGACCTACTGGAACACGGCTTCTTTCCTTGTCCTGTATGCCAATGCGAACAACTGGGTGCCCGGGCGCTCGCCGGTTCCCCACGTCGCCGAGCGGTCGGCCCTGGACCGTTGGGCGCTCTCCGAGCTCCACGCCACGGTGATCGAGGTCGACGCAGCTCTTGAGGAGTTCGACTCCACCCGCGCCGGGCGGCGGCTGACCCAGCTGGTCGACGACTTGTCCAACTGGTACGTCCGCCGGTCCCGCAGGCGGTTCTGGGACGGGGACGTCGCTGCCCTGGCCACCCTGCACGAGTGCCTCGAGGTGCTCACCCGGCTGCTCGCCCCGTTCGTGCCGTTCGTCACCGAGGAGGTGCACCGCCGGCTCGTCGTGGACGTCTGGCCGGACCTGCCCGACTCGGTGCACCTCCGCGACTGGCCCGCCGTCGACGGCGCCCTGGTCGACGAACGCCTGGGCGCGCAGATGGCTCTCGTACGGCGGCTGGTCGAGCTCGGCCGGGCCGCCCGTGCCGAGTCCGGGGTCAAGACCCGGCAGCCGCTCGGCCGGGCCCTGGTCGGCGCCGCCGGCTGGGACCAGCTGCCGGCCGAGCTCCGGACCCAGGTCACCGACGAGCTGAACGTCGTGTCGCTGCAGCCCCTCTCCGACGCCGGTCCGCTGGTCGACGTCTCGGTCAAGGCCAACTTCCGGGCGCTGGGCAAGCGGTTCGGCAAGGGCACCCAGCCGGTCGCAGCCGCTCTGGCCGCCGCCGATCCCGAGCTGTTGGTCGCCGAGCTCCGGGCGACCGGTGCCGCCGCGGTCACCGTCGACGGCGAGCCGGTGTCCCTGACGGCCGACGAGCTGGTGGTCACGGAGACGCCGCGCGAGGGCTGGGCTGTCGCCTCCGCCGGTGGCGAGACCCTGGCCCTGGACCTCGCGATCACCCCGGAGCTGCGCCGCGCGGGCCTCGTACGGGACGCGGTCCGGCTGGTGCAGGAGGCACGCAAGACCAGCGGCCTCGACGTCTCCGACCGGATCGAGCTGTGGTGGCAGGCCGACAGCGACGAGCTCGCGTCGGCACTGCGCGAGCACACGGCCCTGCTCTCCGCGGAGGTGCTGGCCCCGTCGGTGACCGAGGACCGGCCCGCCGCCGACCTCGCCCGGCACCGCGACGACGACCTCGGCCTGACCTTCTGGCTGCGGGCGGCGGGCGAGTAGCTGCTGGCCCGTCACCCTGCTGCCCGACCGCCCGGACCAACCAGGAACCACCCTTTCGGCAGAGTCAAGGTGGCCCCCCTGCCTTGCCGATGCACCTGTTGCGTCACCGCGCTGAGCCATCCAGCGCAGCAGGAGGCCAGCGTCACATCAGGGAGTGGAGGTCGCCGTGTCGGCTAACAGCCTGTCACTCGCAGGGCAGAGCTCCGGCGG